>CALUOV010000094.1 GCA_944322275.1 uncultured Bacteroides sp.
ATGCATTTGCGTCGTTTCGTCATGCAACCTTTGGCTGAAATTGCTCCCGATGTAGTGCATCCTGTATTAGGGAAGACAATGAAGGATCTGTTGGCGCAACTGCTTGAGGACTGATTTTGTTTATAAACGCCAAAGTACACAAAACAGCAACAGTTCGGCTGTTGTGAGTTGTGCATTACTTTTCAGAAAATCCATCGCTTTCTTTAGCTGGCTGTTGACTGTAGATAGCGAGATGTTTAGGTTTTCGGCTATTTCCTTGATGGAGAGTCCCTCTTCCCATCTTAATTTGAATATTTGCAGTCGTTTTTCGGGCATTTGCCGGGCAACCTCCGTGATAAATGATAGTTTCTTTTCTATTGTAATCTTTCTTTCCCTTTCTTCTTCACTGTCATCAAGTTGCATACAGTGTTCCCGGTTAAGTTCTTCTTCTGTAAGTGATAACACCAAATCGTGGTTGATGCTTTTTCTCAAATGATCAATGGTTGTCCTTTTGGCAAGAGTATATAAAAAATTTTCCGTGAACATAATTGGACTGTTCTGACTGCATTCCCAGTATTTGATGAATATCTCCTGCGTAAGATCCTCTGCAGCTTCCGATGACTTGCAGGTTTGGATTGCCAAATGATAGATACGGTCAAAGTATCTTTTAAAGACTTCTTCTATGTCCATACAGCTCTGTTTATCCGATTTTTCCATCTTATTATTAGCTAATTTTCCTGTTTATTGAACTATCCGGGAACAAAAGTAGTGATATAAATGTGTCCGTCGGATAGCGTTTGACGAATTATCATAAAATCTTAGTAAGCATTACTTTCGTTTTTCGACTGTGTTTCACTTCTGTTTCAGCTATTTCATTTTCATGAAAACTGCTCTAGAAGTGGTTTTGAGAGTAGTAGTTTTTGGATGTCTCTCCGACTATAGTGTTGAATAAGTTTTTTAGATTACAAGAAAATGAAGACTGAAGAAGAATATATAGAGTTGCTGAGACAGTATCGAGAACGTCCTCTTTCAAAGGGAGAATTACAAGAACTTTTGGAATGGCTCGATACGACCGAAGGAGAGGAAGCATGTGTCCATTATATGGATACGTTGATGTTTGAAACTTCGATTCAGAGAGGTGTAGAGCAGGATGTAATTTATCATCGTATTATGAATCGAATCAAAAGAAAACTGGTTTTCCATAGCTTGGCCCGTTATCGGAAAACGTGGCTGGGAGCTGCAGCGACAGTCCTGTTATTGATTGTAGGCGGTGGAATCACTTACTTCACGCAGACGAAGCATCCGTCCAGAGTTCCCGATGAGGTGACATTCCGTGTAGACCGTGGCAACAAAGCAATGCTCACACTGGCCGATGGCAGCAAAGTATGGCTTAACTCGGAAAGCGTGTTACGTTGGTCGGAAGACAACGTTCGCGACGTAGCCTTGGAAGGAGAAGCTTATTTTGAAGTGGCTAAGGACAAGAAACACAGTTTCGAGGTACATACTTCTTACGGCACCATCCGAGTCTATGGAACTTCATTTAATGTAAAGGCACACAGTCGCGACTCCCTGTTTGCCGTTGCGTTGGTGGAAGGAAGTGTCGGCTTGCAGATGAATCACCTGAAGAAGGAAGTAAAGTTGCGACCCGATGAGAAAATCTGTTATAACCAGAAAGACCATACCCTCCGATTGACGGATGGAAGCATGGCCGATGCCGGTATTTGGAGGGAACAGGAACTGAAACTGACCGACGTGACCATTCCCGTGTTATGGGACAAAATGGGACACTGGTATGGCAGGAAGTTCGTGGTTAAGAATATGCCGAAAAAGAATCACTTATATAATGTGACAATACAAACAGAGCCTGTTGAAAAAATGTTGGAGTTGATTGGCGCAATCACTCCCATCGAGTATGTAATCAAAGAAAAGGAGGTCACCATCGTTTATAAATAAATTCAGCATCGGGACGCATGCCGTCCTGTCTTAGGTATTGTACAACGCAAACTATAATTACTTATATCAGGATTTAAATTTTTTAATTGACTTGAAACATGAATAGGAAAAAGAATTCAAGCCTAATGGTAAAAAGATTCATCATAATGGCCCTGTTTGCATGTTGGGCCTGTGTAAGTGCCTGGTCTCAAGGGACGGATACTTCGCTAACCCTTTCTCTACGTGGTGTTACGCTTAAAGAGCTATTCACCGCCATTGAAAACCAGTCGGACTATACGTTTGTCTATGATGCGGCGGACGTTGATACCAGGAGAAAAATAAACGCAGTCTACTCCGGTCAAAGTCTCGATAAAGTTCTGTCGGAAACATTGAAAGGCCTGAAATACGAAATCAGAGGGAACCAAGTTATTATCCGAAAGTTCTCTGAAGAGAAGAAAGCTCCTACCCGACGTATTACCGTGTCAGGAAAAGTGAAGGATGCAGCAGGTGAGCCTATTATTGGAGCTAATGTCATTGAAAATGGAGCGAGTACCGGTACTATTACTGATGCTGATGGACATTTTTCATTAGCGGTGGCATCTGATGCAACGATTAAAGTTTCCTTTATCGGCTATGCCACACGGGAGATGAAAGTAAAAGGACAAACTACACTGAACATTACATTGGATGAAGACTCTAAGATGCTGGATGAAGTGGTTATTGTAAGTTACGGTAGCCAGCTTAAACGGGAGGTAACAGGTTCGGTATCACAACTTAATACCAAGGGTCTTTCCGATATGCCGGTGTTGCAATTCTCACAGGAAATGCAGGGTAAGATAGCCGGTGTACAAGTCAACCAATACAGTGGCCGGGTAGGTTCGGGCATGGCATTTCGTATCCGTGGGGCGGCGTCTTTATCTTCGGGTAATAGTCCGCTGATTGTAGTAGACGGTATTCCGCTTACGGGTGATGCCAATAACATCAATCCCTCCGAGATCGAATCGCTTAGTGTGTTGAAAGATGCTTCGGCCAGTGCACTCTATGGTTCGCGGGCAGCCAATGGAGTGATCCTGATTACCACCCGCAAGGCCAAAGCCGGGGATGCGCGTTTGGAGTTTGCCGCTAATTACGGCGTGCAGACCGTGCCACAGCGTGGACGTCCCGACATGATGAATGCGCGTGAATGGGCTGAGTTCCAGAATGAATACTACGAGGATCGGGTGAAGTATGAAGGCTACACCGGAGAGCTTGATCCGCTTTATGAGAATCCCGAACGTTATGGCGAAGGAACCGATTGGTTTGACGTGATGACACGCAGTGCAGCCATTCAAAAGTATGATTTGTCGCTCTTTAAAGGAGGTGATAATTATTCTACCTCTGCTATGATAGGCTATTCCATGCAGGACGGTGTAGTGGAGAATACCGGCGTGAAGATGATCTCAGCTCGCCTCAATCAGATGTTCAAGCTGAAAGATTTTGCAGAGATTGGCATCAACGTGGCTCCTTCCTATAAACTGGACCATAACTCGCTCATGGCCTTTGACGGGGTAAACAACATCTTTAACAAGGCATTGCAAGCCAGTCCGTTGGTAGCACCGGTGGATGAGGACGGCAATATGCCCCTCTATGTCAATACTTCACCGATGCTGAATAATATCAACCCTTATAAGATTATCATGGAGACGGTAGATGACTATACCACGGCTCGTCTGTTGGCTAATGGATACCTCAGCATCACGCCCTTGAAAGGGCTTACGTTGAAGACTAGTCTGGCTACCGACATGACCTGGGAACGTCGGAAGTACTTCAGACCGGGCAACATCACTGCTGACAACGTAGCCACCGGAACCAGTAGCTATTATAATGACTATACTTGGATTTCGGAAACCAACTTGACGTATGCCAATACCTTCAAAGACGCACATAAGCTGGAAGTACTTTTAGGCTTCTCGGCGCAGAAATACAGTAGGGAGAGCAATAGCCTGTCGGGCAGTAATTTCAGCAGCGATGACATTCCCTACTTAAGCAATGCCACCAGCATTACTTCCGGTACGAGCAATATCACAGAATATGCCTTGTTGTCTCTCTTAGGCCGTATCAATTACAACTATCGGGGCAAGTATCTGATTTCGGCTGCCATCCGGCGTGACGGTTCATCTCGTTTTGGCGCTTCCAAACGTTACGGTTATTTTCCCTCTATCTCAGGTGGTTGGGTAGTCAGCGAGGAGAAATTCATGCAGGCAGTACCCCATTTGGATATGCTTAAGCTGAGAGCCAGTTATGGTATCACGGGTAACGACAATATCGGAAACTATACTCATATTGCGAATATCGGCGAGTATAACTATGTGTTTAACGGTACCTTGGTCAGCGGAGCTTCCGGCAGTAACATTGCCAATACGGACTTGGCTTGGGAACGTACGGCACAATTCGACTTCGGAGTGGACATCACGATGTTCAACAACCGCTTCAGCCTTTCGTACGACTATTATAAGAAGGCTACTGACAACATGATTCAGGACCGTCCCATACCGGAAGCATCGGGATTTGCTTCCATCACTTCCAACGTGGGAAAGATTCACTTCTGGGGACATGAAATCAGCTTGGGTTACAACAATCGGTTTGGTAAATTCTCCTGGCAGTCCAACTTCAATATCTCCTTCGACCGCAACAAGATTATTGAATTAGTAGAGCCGGGTTATATTACTCGTAATACCAGTGAGTATTCTGATTATTATCGCAATCAGGAAGGGTATCCGCTGAGCCAGTTCTTCGGATACATTAAGTTGGGTCTTTATAAGGATGAAGAAGACTTGGCCAATTCGCCCAAGAGCAGTACCTCGCAGGTGGGAACCATCAAGTTTAAGGATGTGAACGAGGATGGCGTCATCAACGTGCAGGACCGTACCTTTATCGGCGACCCCAATCCCGACTTCCTGTTCGGCTTTACCAACAACTTCGAATATGCCGGTTTCGACTTGGGCATTACCATGACCGGTTCATATGGCGGAAAAATCATCAGCAGTTTGACGCATCAGTATCTGGGTAATCTGGATGGAGCATTCAATCTGTTGGCAGCAGCCAAGGACCGTTGGCGTTCACCGGAGAATCCCGGTTCGGGTGTCTATCCGCGTACGATGACCGGTACTACGGCCGAACATCGCAAGGTGAACACCAGCTGGATTGAGAGCAACTCGCACCTCAGTGTGAAGAACATTACACTGGGCTATCAGGTGCCTCTGCCTAAGAACAAGTATTGTTCCAACCTCCGCGTGTATGCTTCCATCCAGAATGTGTTCTTCATCAGCCAGTACAGTGGGGCTAATCCCGAAGTCAGCCTGAATGGACTGAACGGTACGGGCATCGGTGTGGACGAGAACTCTTACCCCATCCCGCGGATCTATTCCCTGGGACTGAATGTGACATTTTAAATCTATAACGAAGACGATATGCTTGCCTTTCTGCCGATGGAACTTACCTCCCCGATGAGACCATTGAGGGGTCTTTCCCGAACCAATGGAAGGTCCCGACGAGACCAAGCTTTGGAATAAGCTGGTCCAATCATCCTGTTGGCAAACAGTCAGTTAGCAGTTCAGCCCCAAGGCAGGATATCCTCCTCTTCGGCTTACTTATGGATGCTATAGAATAATTTAGGTATCTTCTTTAAAAAAATAAACGAACTATGAAACTGTATCAATTTTTGTTGGCAGCCGGCTTGACTCTGTTGGGCAGCTGCTCCGATTTCCTCGACCTGGTTCCCGGCGACAAAGAGTCGGGAGGGTCTTTCTATCAGACCGAAGACCAACTCCGACAGGCCGTTGTGGCGGCTTATGTGCCTCTGCGGGCTTTTGCCGATAACGATTTCTTCACGGGCGAAGGTCGTTCGGACAATACGCACTACGACTATACACCCGCTAACCGAGGTTCGGCTTACGTCTATCGGGAGGAAGTGTACGACTTCACCAACGGGCCGCAGAACACTTACGTCAGTGCCGTGTACTATCATTGCTACAAAGGCATCTCACGTGCCAACATCGCCATCGACCATCTGGAGACGGCTGCCATCGACGAAACCGTGAAGTGCAACCTCATGGGGCAGGCTCGTTTCCTGCGTGCTTTCTTCTATTATAAGCTGGTGCGTTACTATGGCGGCGTGCCCCTCTACCTGCATGAAGTCACTACGGCCGAAGATGCTTTTCTGCCCCGCTCCACGGCCGATGAAGTCTATGCACAGATTATAGCCGATGCAGAGTATGCCATTGCCAACCTCGACCCGCCCGCAGAGTTTCCTGCAAGCGGTGAAGCTACCCGTGGTTCGGCCACGATTCTGCTGGCCGATGTCTACGTCACACGGGGAGAGTATGCCGAAGCCGAACGCTTGTTGCTGACCCTGGAGGAGATGGGATACGGCCTGCTGGGCGACTATGCCGAGGTCTTCTCCACGTCCAACAAGAACAGCCGGGAATCCCTCTTCGAGATACAGTATATGCAGGGATTGCAAGGCGGACAGCAGAGCAACTTCATCTACAAGTTCATCCCCCGCTCCACCAATACCGAGATACTGACCGGCGTGGCTACCAACAACAGTTCATTAGGGGGATGGAACGTGCCGACCCAGGACTTGATAAACGATTACGAACCGGGTGACAAGCGCCGTGCAGCCTCCATAGGCATTGCCGAAGGAACGTACAACAGTAGCTACATGTTCACCTATACAGCCAAGACGGAGATTGATGACTATGTCCCCCAAGAAGGCATATCCGGTGTACCTTATATCAAGAAGTACCTGCATCCGCACACCGACCCCAACAACACGGATGACAACTGGCCCATCTACCGCTATGCCGAAGCCTTGCTCTTCCTGGCCGAAGCCGTCAACGAACAGGGTCGCCCTGCTGAGGCTTTGCCTTACCTCAACCGGGTACGTCGACGTGCCGGACTGTCCGATGTGACCGTGACCGACCAAGCTCAGTTGCGTGACATCATCTTGCACGAACGTCGTGTGGAACTTGCTTTTGAGAACAAGCGTTGGCACGACCTGGTGCGCAGCGGCAAGGCCGTGGAGGTGATGAACGCCTATGGCCGAAAGTTGAAGGAACAATACAGCTATCTGATAGATGCCGCCTACCAAGTGGACGAACATCACCTGCTCTACCCGTTGCCCTATGATGAAGTGGCCATGAACGACGAGTTAGAGCAGAATCCGGGATACTAATATGTATAAGAGAAATGATTTATCTGCAGAGACAATGAAAAGAACTTTGATTATCGCAATTACCCTGGGCCTGCTTGTCTCAGGCTTCTCAGCCCAAGCCCAACAGGTTGCTAAAGGACGTATTTACAGTGATAATAATGGCAATGGCCGACACGACCGGGGCGAACAATATCTGGAAGGCGTGGCCGTGACCAATGGTGCCGATATTGTACTTACTGACAAGAAAGGCCAATATCGCTTGCCCGTAGTGGGTGAGGCTACTATAGCTGTTATTAAACCGGCAGGCTATCGTACGGCTCTCGACCGTTACAACCGACCACAATTTTATTACTATCACAAACCCGAAGGTACTCCCGAACGAACAGCTTATCAAGGCATCCGCTCCACGGGTGAATTACCTTCGTCCATAGACTTTGGTTTGGTTCCGCAGGAAGAACCCGATACGTTTAAAGCCTTGGTGTTTGGCGACCCGCAGCCGCACTTCCCGGATCACATCCGCTATTTCTCTAAAGCTATCGTGTCTGAACTGGAAGATGTACAAGGCGTGAGCTTCGGCATTAGTCTGGGTGACGTGAACGATGAGAACTTCACACTCTTCAATCCTTATTTGACTGAAATAGCAAAGATTGGGGTTCCTTGGTATAACCTGATGGGCAATCATGATATGGATTACGAGGCACAGACTGACGAGGAAGCCGATGATGCATTCGAAACCTTTGTAGGGCCTGCCAACTATGCTTTCAATTATGCCCGTACTCATTTCCTGATACTGGACGATGTGCTTTATCCCAATCCTCGAGGTGGAAAAGGTTACTGGGGCGGATTTCGGGAAGACCAGAAACGTTTCATTGAAAACGACCTTCAATTGGTAGATAAGGATAAGTTAGTCGTGGTAGCTTTTCATATACCTATGTTGGATGAGAATGCCATACGTAAGGAAGATAAGCAATTTCTTTTTGATTGTCTGAAGGATTTTCCCCATGTTTTGTTGCTTTCAGCGCACTTACACCGACAAATACAACTGTTTCATACAGCCGAAGATGGCTGGGAAGGCCCTAAGCCGCTGCATGAGTTCAATGTCGGTGCTACTTGTGGTGACTTCTATTCGGGCTATTTGGATGCTGATAGTGTACCTTGTTCTCTGATGTCGGACGGTACCCCCAAAGGGTATGCTTACCTCAAAATAGACGGCAACACCTTCAGCATCGACTATAAGGTAGCAGGACGTCCGGCCGACTATCGCATGTCTGTCAATGTACCCCGGCAGGTAGTACAAGACCGTTATACCCCTGCTTTTATTACCGTCAACTTCTTTATGGGCTCGGCTGATGATGAAGTGCTTTGCCGTATCGATGACGGAGAATGGAAACGTATGAAACGGGAAGAAGTAATAGACCCAGATCACAACTACATGGTGCAGCGTTGGAATCGTGACACAGCTCCTAAACTGGCCCGTTGGCCGGCTACTTCTTATCCTTCTACTCACATTTGGCGTATACGTGTCCCTTCCTCTCTTCCGTTGGGCACGCATAAGGTTGAGATAAAAGTGACGGATATGTTTGGTCAGATTCACACAGGTAGTGCCGCATATGAAGTGGTGAAACCGCTACGCATGTATCCGTAAGGATAAAATAAGACTACAGACCTATAAGTAGAAATTTTCGACCTTTACAAACGAATAATAGGTATATAAGAGCGCCTGTCCCTTCCGACAGGCGTTCTGTTTAAAGGAGAAATAAAATATGAATATCTATAAAGTAGACTGACTATTTGTACGATTACGCCAGCAGATGATAACTCCCGCCGACCAACGCCTTGACAACGCCCTTCATCTCCAAGTCGAAGAGCAACGCACTCATTCGACTGACTGGAATATTGGACTCTACCACCAGCGTATTGATGTGCAAATCGCTCCGGCTCAATATCTTCACCACCCGGCTTTCTTCCTCGGTCAGGTCCGGAAACAGGCTGCGTTGCACGCCTTCGGACTTGCGGTGTGCTGTTCCCACTCCCCAGTCCACGGCTTTCACAAAGTCGGAGGCATCATTAATCAAGGCAGCTATGTTGTCGCGAATCAGTTGGTTGCAGCCGCGTGAGAACTCGTCCGTAGGGCGTCCGGGCACGGCAAAGCAATCACGATGATAGCCTTCGGCCAGATTGGCCGTAATCAGTGAACCGCCCTTGGCCGCCGACTCCACCACAATGACAGCATCACTCATGCCGGCTACAATGCGGTTGCGGCTGACAAAGTTATAACGGTCAGGGTCTGTATCACTCAGGAATTCGGTCAGCAAACCACCTTGCTCCAACATATCAATGGCGGTTTTACGGTGAGCAGACGGGTAAATGCGGTCTAATCCATGAGCCAATACACCGACCGTAGAAAGTCCGTTGGCCAAAGCCTCCCGATGGGCATGTACGTCAATGCCGTATGCCAAACCACTGACAATTAATAAATCTGAGCACAAGTCGGAAAGGTCATGTAAAAAGCTGGCGCAGAAACCTTTGCCATATTCCGTAGCCTGACGTGTCCCGACCATGCTGACCACCCGCAAACGGTTCAAATCGGTATTCCCTTTGAAGAACAAGACCAACGGCGCGTCTTCGCACTTACGCAAGCGGAAAGGATAGCGTTCGTCCCCTAGCAGCAGGCAGTCAATACGGTTCTTCTCGGCAAACTCCATCTCTTTTTCAGCCCGTTGGAAAGCTTCGGGATTGTTCAAGGCGGACACGATACTGGCAGAAGCCACATCGGAAAAACGCTCGGGCAACTCCTTGCGCAGGCGGAACACTTCGGCCGCGCTTCCCACTGTTTCCACCAACCGCTTGGCGATGATGTGTCCTACGCCCGGACAAAGCGTCAGGGCGATGCTACAGATGCGTTCGTCGTTACTCATGGGACAGGTAGGGGGCAAAGAGGTTATCGAACAGTTCGCTGTCACTCAGTCGTCCGCCTGCCACGCAGACGGTCTCCACCACGCCTTTCAACGAGAGTTTCCCGTCCGCCTTGCGGTAGATGTCCTGATAGAAAACGTACTTGATGCCTTCTTTCTTCAACCGAAGTTTGGACAAGAAGACGTCACCGCTTCGCAAAGGCGTCTTGAAAGCCATGCTGATACGTGCCACTACGGGGTCGACTCCTTGTTCGTGCAAGGCAGCGAAGCTCACGCCTACCGAGGTGAGGAACTCATGACGGGTATGCTCCAAGTAGTGCTGGTAGTTGGCGTTGTTCACGATGCCTTGCAGGTCGCATTCATAGTCGCGCACCTTCATCTCCAG
>CALUOV010000095.1 GCA_944322275.1 uncultured Bacteroides sp.
CTGTCCGCCGTCCGGCAATTCCTTGTCCTGCTGCGCGCCCTGCATGATTTCCTTGAACGTGCGTCCGCTGAATACAGTGTAGATGGCACGGTCCGTCACCTGCACATCGCCGAAGCCCATGATGCCTGTAGGGATGCCGTAGCCTTGCGACACCTGAAACCGGGGCTCTCCGTTTGGCCCCATGCAGACGGTGCGTGTGCTGTCCCGCAGGTTGTATATCTCCAATACCTCACCCAACTGAGTGGCAGCTGCCAGTATGCCGTTGCGGGGATTGTAATCGATGAAGCTACGCCAGGCTTGCGCCAGGGCGGGACGGGCATTGCGCAAGGCTTCTTCATTCCCTGTAGGAAAGTCCCCCAGGCGTTGAAGCAGTTGTCCCTTGTTATCCGCCAGGCAGAAGCGTGCCTCGCCCGAATAGTCCGGCACGATGAAGCGTCCCTCCTCATCCCGCGTAAAGTCCAGCGGACGCAGGATGTTCTTTTCGTCCAAGGTCACTTCCGCTACGGGTTCCGCCCAGCGGTCGGAAGCGTTGAGACATCTTAATTTCCCTTTTCCGCTGTCCAGCGTCCACCATCCGTCGGGATACAGGCGTATGTTCTCCGCCGAGATAACCTCCGCCGGCGCTTCGCCCCGTTTGCCGAAAGACGAAAGATAGTCCAAGCCTTCGCCAAGGAAAGCGTGGAAGAAGTGGTCCGGTCCGTGCAAGTCCATGATGACCACCGTATCCCCTTGCGTCCGGATGCGAAAGGCATAGCGTAACAAAGCCGTATCGATGGGTACGGTCTCCGCTTGCAGTTCCACGGTCTGCGGAAAGTCGGTGTAAGTAGTTACATCCTTGCGCGTCTGCGGGGCGCAGGCGGTGAGCAAGGAAAAGGCTGTCAGCCCGATTAGAAAATGTTTTCTGTTCATATCAGTCTATATCGTTATAAATGGTTCTTAATCCTTCTCTTTGGAGAAGCTATACTGACTATGCCGGAGAAGCTGGCTTCTATCGCTATAGAAGTTGGCTTCTAAGGGCAATGAAACTGGCTTCTATGACCCACGCAGTATAGTTTCTCCCGGCGAGGCCTTGTTACCGGAAGATTTGCTTCCCGTCCTTGTATTCAAAAATACGTTCGTCCTTGCCTTCCGTGTAGCATTTCAGGTAGAGCAAGGCGTTTACGGGAGCCTCGTACACCAATGAATCCGCCGTGGCCGTTTGCCTGCCCAAAGAGTTCCAATGTCCGTCTCCCCAGTAGAACAGTTCATAGTCGTATCCCTTGTAGATGAAGTTCACCCGGTTGGCAGGAGTATATACAGCTTTCTTCACTTGTATGGGTTTCCCGAAGTCCAGGCCGGCCCAACCGGTATCATTCCCAGTATAATCAAAAGATGTTTCGGTATTGCCGTCAAACACATTGGTATATTCGTATCGTCCGTTTCTTCCACGAGAACTTGGGGTACCTATCACCCTCCCTTGCAGCGGTATTGTATCTTCTCCGTAAATGCTTAATTCGGCTATGTGGCAACGGCTGCCATTCGCTACCCGATAACGTATGTACCGATAAGGTTTGTCTATCTTGAGGTTAGCTTCGGTGAATCGGCGAAAAGGCGCTTCCCTTATTATATAGAGCGTGTCAGTATGTTTAAAGTCCCTCCGGTTGCTTCCTTCGATTACGCCACCCAGCAGCCGGGCGTGCAAGTTCTTATGTTCCGCAATGCAAAACTTCAGGAACAAATCGACGGTCTGTTTTTCTTCCTCCGGCTGATAGAAATGAATGTTTGAAGGTATTGTATCAATGTAAAAAGGATTGCAGACAGGCTGTATACTTTGTCCGTTCCAAGTACCTGCGATGCAGACCATATTTCCTTCTACCGGCCCAAAACGGATATTTTCCCCCTTATAGACAGTGCAGTCCACCGGTTCCCAATCTTGCTTGTTCGATACACAGAGGTAGACTGCTTCCCCTTTCTTTGGTTTCCGCATAAGATTCTCTTTTGGTATTTCAACCGACTGATTAGGTTGGCGCAGATAAGCAGCCGTTACGTCTCTGAAAAACGGAGTGTAGAATGTCGGGTGAATAGTCTGTCCTTTCCGCCATTGCCGCATCATGTCTTCATTCAGGCTGAACGTCACGCGGTAGACCTTACCCTTACGTAGCGGATAGTAATCCGTACTTTCTTTCCAACGCTTGGTATAGGGGAAGTCGATGGCATACGTTTTTCCGTCCTTGTCCAAAGTGAAATTCCAGGAATGTCCTTTGTAGTTGTCTGTCCACAACATGATGTGATCCGTTCCGCAGGGAATGCCTAACGCACGGCATACGTAGGCTATTCCGGCTGCAAAGTCCTGACAATATCCCACCCGCCATTCCAATATTTGCGGTCCAATGTAGGGTCCGAAAGGAAAAACCGTAGTCGATTGGTATTTTTGTTTGCTCATATGGGTCAATACTACCTGTGCCGCCTGTAGCGGGTCGGTTGCCCCCGGTGTGTCTCGCAGACTGTCCAACAGAGAATTGTATTGCTTGTAGAACGTTTCCCGCCATAGCGACAATGGTTCATCCATCATGCGATAGGGTAAGATGTACTCACAAAAATCCTCATACGATACATTTTTGCCCCATGGCTGTTCCCTCCACACTTTGAATGCCCAGTCGATGTGTGTGGCCAGAAAAGCGGAGTCTACCGTTTCGATGTCCTTGCGTTTGGTCAGCGAACCGATGTAGAACGGGCCGTCCGCCTGTACTAAAGAGTCCACCAACTCTTGTTCGTTCCTGTCTTTATTGAGAGAATACATTTTAAAATACCGATAGTATTTTTCCAGTTCTTTCCCTTCATAAGTCCCGTAGAACGGCATGTTGCGGATGAGGAAACAGGCAGCACGGTATTTCTCTTCGTCACTGTTGCGGTAGCGGTCTAACACCTTTTCCAGTTCGGCACGATTATCCCCCGCCTGCTGCAGGGCATATTCCAACAGAGCGTCCTTGGGAGTGCAAGCGGCAAATGCAAGCAGACAAATAAGACCTGTAATGTATTTGTTCATGGTCTGATAATTTAAAAATCAGCAAGATAGTATGACTCAAGTATTTTTATTTTGCATCCCCGCTTACGGTCAGTCTCAGCGGTGAATCCTTCGTATTGCAGTACACGGTCACCGTTTTATTGAAATGCTCCGGCTGTTCCGCCCGATACGTCACATGCAAGGTCACACTGCCGCCTGGACGCACAGGCTCCTGTTTATAATCCACCGTCACGCAGCCACACGATGTATCCACCATCTCAATGGCAAGCGGCTTGTCACCTGTATTAGTCAATGTAAAATCGGTGCTCTGTGGATGTTGCCAACCGAATGTTCCCATGTCGGCAGTGGTGCGGTCTATGCTTGCAGCTGTCATAGGCTTGTCGGGCTTGGCATCATCGGTCGCCGTTTCTCCCCTGATAATCTTCAGATAGAGTTCTTTTACCTTGGGATTATGAATGGGGTTGCCGATAGCAAGTATCCGGTTGTCTTTATCCAGCAGAAATGTTTGCTCGCCAGATTCCGTAGGGAAATGGTTCAGCTTTTCCAATTCATTTTGTTCATCAATGCAGATGGGATGAGTGAAAATATTTTCTTTCAGAGTGTTTACAATATCCCGCTTTTTCTCCGGAGAGAAGAAAAACAGGAAGCGTACAGAATCCATGTCATTTTCTTCCATATATGCCTTCCAGCGCTTAAGTTGTAGTTTACAACTGATACAGCCCATGGAGTCCACATAAGTAAGTATTTTATAATCCGCTTTCAATGGAAAGTTTACGGTATCCTGTCCTTGAATGGTAAATGTAGGATTGTTGGGGAATAGCACTTCTTTCCCCATCCACTCCTGCAAAAGTTTGGCATAATATTCTTTTGGGGATTCTTTACAAGCCGTACATAAGTTTAGTAGGATGAATGTAAATATCCAATATCGTATTGTTTTTATCATAAGGCAAATTAACGTGAAAATGCGTATTCCCTATTTCAAGTTTTTATCTTGACGATTATAGCTTATATCTTACAAAAGAAGCATAACCACTCAACGATTTTTTGGCTGTACCATATAAATACTCCTCCTTGCTGTCAACCGATATAGTAAGCAAATGTCTGTCGAGATGGTAAACACATTCCAATGTTCCATCGTACTTTAGCTTAAAAACATCTACAGGCTGGAGGTCTTCCGGCGAGTAATGGGAATCTCCGCTGTAGATTAGATAAATATGATTTTCAGTTAAGCAATAGTCTATGTAGGCCATATAAGACTCGTTATTCGCAAAACTGATAAATGTAAATGGGGCATTCGACTTTACTTCGGTGTACTTGGGTTCCAGATTGTCAGGACCAATGATTTCTTTAATCAGCCGAAGTGAGTCATCATATATGTGAATGCGGTCTTTGTGTAAATCCATGGACCATATTTCATGTTTCTGTGAGTTATAAAAGATTCGCGCTCCATTCACCGACGCGACAAAATTATTCAGGAAAGCAGGTGCCTCTATTGTGGCTCTTTGGGGATACTTTTGAAGAGGTGTGGCTATTCCGTTAGAATATGTCGGGTCGTCAATGTACCAAATATTATAGGCTACATAAGAGTCTTCGTTTAGGATGCAAATATCTGATTGGGTATGAGCCAGAGATGTATATTGGAATTTATCTATGGCACAAAATTTCTTGTTCTTCAGAATGGTATCAATATGGGTCCGGTATAAAGTGTTTGTAGCAGGGCTTTGTACATCGAACTCTTCGTTCTCATTGTCATGAATGAAGCTGGTGCATGATACCAAGTCGTTAGGTCCACTCCCTTTGGGTGCGATTTGCAACAAAGGTTTATCCAGATTGTTCAGCGAATAGATTTCTATCAGATACTCACATTCTGGCTGGTTGTTTACTACAATCAGTGTATCGCGCATCAAATAGAAACTGGCAGGATAGAGCAGACTGTCCATCGTCAGTTCTTGTGGATTACTCAAATGCCGTTCTTCTTTAAAATCACTGTAAGTGAAGTGGCTGATGGTATCGTCTTTTGGGGAAGTTGAATGACAACTTGATAAAACTGCAATCATTAAAAGATAGAAGAAGAAGATAATATTCGCTTTCATAAAACTATATAATTTAATTGTTTATCATCATTTTACCAATAGTTGGGTCTGGTGCATTGGTAATGCAATAGATTGTACTGTTTTCTTTATTTACACAAAAAGTAATAATATCACCTTTTATAATGAGTTTCTTAATAGCATTTCCTTCCCAATCGAACATCCAAATTTCGCATGATTTAGATTTTAACTCATGAAATTGTTTTTCAGTAAAAGGTTTATATAATAGGTATATAAAATCATCGGTAGTATATATTCGCTTGACTCCAAGTTCATTTCTGATATTTTCAATTGCTTGAGCAGAATACTCATCCTGTTTAAATCCATACTCATATGGAGATAGTAATAATCTGTGGGACAATTCTACTGAGTCTTCTGTACACTTCATTATGTCTAAGACATGAGTTGTTGCACATGCTAATTTATTGCCTTCTGAATTTGAATCAAACATTGTTTGATGGAACATGAACTTGGGGAAGTTAGGAATATCTGCTTCACCACAGAAATATGCGGGATATTCACCAAGATATTTAATTATTTTTCCTTTGTTATTTAGTATTGCATATCGACCTTCGTTAAAACGCCCAGATGCTATATAAGTACTGTCATTTAACGGATGCACTCGATCTATATCAGTTGGTAATCTGTTGATTTCATCTGTTTTTGTTTGAATTTGCATTTCAGAATCTATACAATATTTTTTTAATGAATAATGCCACCTGTTATGTATGATCAATATAGAATCTAAAAGTTTTATTTCAATAGGGCTTAAAAAATTATCCGGTCCTTCTCCAAACGGGGCTAATCTATGAAGAAAGTCATTACTTTTTATATTGTATATCCATAAAAGGCTGTCTCCTCTAAAATCACTAATGAACAAAATGCTATCATTGCATTCCATATCTAAAGGAATACTTAAATAAGTTTCTTTTAACAACGAAATATCTCTTGATATAGTTTCAGGAAAAACTATTTTGCTTGTATACTGGCTTTGACAAGAAATCAATACAAATAGTTCTATTATAATTGCTATTTTATTTTTCATGATAATCTTTTAAGATAAGTATGAGCTTTTGTTAAAATGCCCATACTTATCATTGTTAAAAAATCCAATAAGAAATTATTGTTTCCCAAATACGTCCGTATGTGCCCAACAACAAATAACTCCACCACCATAGCAACGCTGGTTTCCACCACCTGGAGCAGTGCCCCAACATGTCCCTCCTTCGAGTTCCCCACCTGCCAATGCTTCCACATTAGCCAAAGCGGTTTCCGACAGTGCTACTTCTTGTTTTTGGCTGGTATAAACACCATATCCTGTTACGGCTGCAAACGCAACAATCAGCGTTGCTTTCATCATAACCTTCTTCATTTTCTTATGAGTTTATCGTTTAATCATCTTGTTCATTCGTTTTCCCGTCTCTATCCTTTCACCGGGAAGGCAAACGTATTGCCTCATTTCAAATAAATCCGTATCTTTAATAAGATAGGCCGCATCTCAGCAAAACAAATTTAAGCAAGCTTATTGATTTTGCGTTCGATTTGCACTATCTTTTCATAAGATAGGCCGCATCTCAGCAAAACAAATTTAAGCAAGCTTATTGGTTTTGCATTCGATTTGCACTATCTTTGCCGTTGACCTCCTTTCTCTGTGGGTTATTGGGATGAGCGGGGACACCCGACCTTTACACTATCCGGTGTTTGCCCGCTCATCCCTTTTGCAATTGATTGCATTCGTTTAGTCCAAGCTAAATCCAAATATGTAATATTCGACTTTAGTGTGAGTCATTGGACAATCAACGGAACCTATGCCAAAGCAATGGCCATAGTTATCCCATTCACCGGAAGCCAACGCTTCAATGTTCTCTAATAATAATGAGTTCGCTTTTTCATTGTCTTGTGAGATAACTTCGTAACTCATGACCATGGCTATCGCCATTGTCCCAATTAGTAAGGCTTTCTTTTTCATTATTCTTGTTTTAATCAGTTATTAATTTTGTGACGACAAAGTTCTTTTATTATTTTCAAAATAGCAAACGAATTGGGTCACAATACCTCACGAAAACGCTCACAACACCTCACAAGAGCCTTACAGTACCTTGTAGAGGTACCCTCACAAATTCTCACAAAATGTATTTATACGAATACGAAAATGTAATATTTGTAAGAAAAAGAACCCATGTTTAAAGCGGATAAATTAAATTTTGATATTTTTGCAGCCAACTACAATTATTATTATGGAGAAAAAAGTAGGAATATTAAAGGGAGCGTTTCTTTTTATAGCTTTATTGAGTGTCACTGCCGTTGGAGGGTATGTATACCGCACAGGCAAAGGACGGTGTGAAACGTATAAAGTAGCCGCAGCCGAAATGCTGAAAAAGGCATTGTATCAGGAGATGGATGCACGACCGACTATAGAACAATATATAGGACATATTGGTGAAATCCGTCCTTGGGAGTCTTTGCCCGATACGATAGTTCCAGGGTGGAAAAGCGCGGAAGGCACATTCCTGTTTGGTTTTCCTTCTTCCGAACTTCGCAACAATATTGCAGGGGAAGAGAAAGGAATTGATGGGGGAATTTGTGCACTCCATTCTATAAAGCTTTTAAAAAATCCCATGGATGCGGATTCCTTATATCAGCGTTGGTCGCATTTGCTTCCTTTCAGTCAACATGCGGAATTGGGGCTACGCATGAGTTGCACTGACATCTACGGAAAACAAGCGGAAACTTATGTTCCGGAGGATGCCAATCAACTAGCTCGGTTTGATAGTTTGTGTACGTGGAATGTCGGTAATCGTTGCGAATTGAAAGTAACGGCTTATGGTGCTCTTCCGGAGTGGTGGCAATTGTTGACGTGGTGGGAGTGGATACTTTCTATTGTGCCTCTTGTATGTTTGGCGTTGCTGTATGTATTCAGAAAATCTTTGTACAGAATAGGTAAGCGTTTGCTTGTTCGAGAAAAAGTTGTGGAAAAGGTAGTGACCCAAGTAAAAGAAGTGGAGAAAGTGAAAGAGGTGGAAAAAGTGGTTTATGTAAAAAGTGTCGCTTCGAACCAAAATGTAAAGACTTATGAGATAAACCACGTGTACTTCAATGCCTTATCTGGCAAACTTTGGAATAATGAGCAAGAAACGGGTTTGAGTCCGCAATCGGCAGCTTTGTTGCAAACATTCCTGGAAGCGGAAGATTACAAAGTGGAGAAACAGTATTTGATAGATAAGTTTTGGTCGAATCGGTCCGGTGACTCTTCTCATACATTGCACAATGCTATTTCACGCCTGCGGAAGGAAACAGCCGGACTTATAAATATTGCTTCGAATTCGGAAGACTATCAGCTGGTGATTCTTTAAATCAGAGATGAGAAACAGAAGAGGGGGCTGTATTTATCTTTCATTGAAGCCTTTATTTATTCTCGACCCATCAAAAGTGATTTCGAACGGAGCCGCTTGGGTCGGTGAACAACAAACTGATTCTGTTTTCCGTTTATCGCTATCAAGAAGTCTGTATTTCTATGTTTTCGCTAACCTTTTACTCTTGCGGAAGTGATGAAAAAGAAACGCATAAAAATACGGCGCTCTGAATTACCGCACTGTTTGCATTCAATTCGTTGAGTATTGAAAGTGTAACGCTTAACGAATCAGAAGCGAAAACTTCGCCCGCTGAACGCGAATCGTTAAGCGTTTCGGCGGAGAAGTTTTCTTGTTTCGCTAAAAAATGTAAAGTTTAGCCTAACAAACCTTTTTTGCCAGGGAATTTTCGCTTCTGGAATATGTAAATATTTAGGCAAAGATTCATCTATTCTGCTGAACAGAAGCGAATAAGCGATTTCAAAATCCGTTCTTTCCGTTTGTGCCCGGCTTCGTCCCGAAGCAGACGATTCTCAGCGATTAGGAAAGACAAATTGTCACGGGTAACAAAATGACAGTTCAAAAGAGGGTGTGTCAAAATGAAAAACAAGTTTCATCTTGCTCTGTCATCCTGAGCAAAGCGAAGGATCTCCCGTTTGTTTTCGCTAATAGGAGATGCTTCACATACGTTCAGCATGGCAGAATGATAGCTACTCTGCATTTTGACACATCCTCATCAGACAATTCGGTTTGTAAACTCTGTGAGGTGTAAACACCATAGCCTGCAACGGCTGCCAATGCAATTTTCCAATTGATAACCTGTCTGCATATTTACCATTCCACTTTGTCATATTCCAGGTATTCGCCCCTCTCTTCCTCTTGCAACGGATTGTTCACAAACAGCAGAAGTGCGTCAGACGTGGTACACCATCCGGTAAATAGATCGTAACGCTTGGAAGGCAGTTCGCTCTCACCCACTACGGAGAAACGGTTGTCGAACACAGTCAGGTAGAGTTTCTTGCTTGCCAACAGGGTACCTAAATCTTTGGTTGCGTCAAACTCCTGTCCGTTTACGTGCAGGCGGATGTACATGTCTCGATCGGGCAAATAGCGCACTTCGTAGAAATGCGGGTTCTCTATCCGGTGACGTTCGCAATCCGCATATGACTTCCACTCGCATGGTTCGGCTTGGTTTGGGGTGAAGTTGCTGTCAGCCTCGAACGTTTGAGTTTTTCCGCTTGTCCTGTCCATTACATAGATATGCGAATCTATCGGGTAGTTATAGAGAATCTTGTCCGGCAGGAAGGTGACGTTGGGCTGTCCCATGTAAGGGTATTCCCTTTCGCCTGCGTTAGGGATTTCTTCCGGAAGCAGAAGCGGATGGCTTATGGCGGGAAGGTCATCCAAGAAGATTTCACGCAGGAAAAAATATGCGGGAGAAGCCTTTTGGTCCTTCACGCAATAGAGTAATGAGCGCCGTGTCTTATCGTAATAAATGTCCGTTGTGGACATGGCATAATTATGTCCTGCGATGATATATTGACCGTCAGCCAAACCTTCGGTCAGCTGGATGCCGCGTAGGACGTTTCCTTTCTCATCGAGCAATAATGCCCTTTGAGACTCATCGAACACCCAAATGGAATCGGGTGAGCAAATTTGAAGACTGTGAATGCGTATGACCGCTGAAGGCCCGTCCTCCTTGAAAGGCAACTGCCGAACCGTCCTGTTCCGTAAGTCGTAACAATCCAAAGCACGTGCACGGTAGTTGTAGGCGTACAGCCATTCGGTAGTGTCTTGATAATAGGCCGATAGATTATAGGACGGCAGGTTCAGCACATCCGTTTCCGGCATCTTTATGTTCGTGACTTTAGTAGATGACAAAATATAAATTATGTTGTTATATGCCTAATTATTAGGTGTTTATATTTGCAAAAGTCCCTA
>CALUOV010000096.1 GCA_944322275.1 uncultured Bacteroides sp.
TACATGGTACGTACATCTATCCAACGAATTGTTGCCAATAATCGAGCAATGTCCCCTCTTCCCAAAAGCAAGTGACTTTCAACATGCCCAAGTTGCCATTGTCCTTAGCCTCTACATGCAAGATACTATAGCACAGAAGGGAGGTTGGACGGTTTTCAAAAAAGCATATCGAAAACTCTATGATAAAGAATTGCCTTTTTACACTACGGGAAAAGAGTATGTGGAAGACGAAGTAAACCAAGAAGATATTTCCTTCGTACTATGGACACAGCTTGCCCGACCCGCCAAACAAAAGCCTGACGATTACACATTGCAAGACCCCTATGAGAATGACTTATTATACACGGCACAAACGATTTATGATGTACTGAACCGACTATTCGAAGAAGCGCCCATCAACGATACACCTTCACCCAACACCTGGCTGATGAATATCGAGAGCCTTGCCATACCAACCACACCCCTACCCGACTCACAAATAAATATCGAAACAGATAACAACGTTACACGCTGCTTGGCCTATAGTAAAGGGGAACCGCTACTGTTCTTCCGTACCTATGCCGAATTGTCAACCTTCTTCGTCCATGTATTAGGATGGGAAAACCGACCGGAAGACTTATTGCCCGAACTGAAACGCCACAAAGATTTCATCATTTACGCCAATACCAAAGGAATGCTGATAGGACATGATGTAGCCAGTTACTTCCATGTTCCACACAACACACTTTATAGCCCGGAAGAAACCAAACGGACAGGTCACCGACTATTCTGCGAGCCCGGAGCCTGTCCGTTCGATTTATTAAAATATGGTATCCAAAAAGGCTACTTGGAGGACATAACCCTCCCTTTTGTCAATGGGAGAAAAATCCTGCACGACAACAGAGATTTTCTAATGCGCTACTACTTGGAAGAATATTACGAAGGAAAATAACTACAACTCAACAATCTCTTCGGGACAGTTGGTCAATTTCTCTACACCATCCATCGTCACTACCCAAGAATTTTCAATACCAACAGGACCTATGTTTGGCAACACAATTTTCGGCTCTAATGCAAACACCATCCCCTGTTCCAATTCCTGCTTCATCCGGGGAGCAATGACTGGTGCCTCGTTGATTTCAAGTCCGATGCCATGCCCAATGAACTTTGCTTTCTGCTCCACTCCCATAAAATAGTCTGCAAAACCGGCTTTAGAAACGGTTTCAATAGCTAACGCATATAAATCCTCACATTGCACGCCCGGTTTCACCACAACCGCAACTGCCGCCTGCACATCCAGACAAGCCTGGTGTGCGGCATATGCCTCATCCGGCAATTTACCGATCGAATATACACGACTCATATCACACATATAGCCATAGAAGTTCCCCCCTAAATCTACCATGACGCTCTGTCCCGGCAACAGCAGACTGCCACTTACACCTCCCGGCAAGGAAGGATCCAGCCCCTTACCACCTAAGGCAAAGTCGTAAGGCGAGGGCACTGCCGCATTATCTCCCGCCAACACACTTCCCATAAAAATTTCCATACTACGACCAAACACGCGGAAAATGCCTAAACAACCTTCCAAACGCATCAGTCGCTCCACCTCAATAGAAAACTGCAGATCGGTCATTCCGGCTTTGTAAACCGAAGGAATCTGACTGTACGCCTTGGCATGAGCCACACCCGAACGGCGGAACAACTCTATCTCTATCTCCGTCTTTACACTACGAGCTTGGCGGATTAATGTCGTTCCGCAAGGCACTACTTCCGTATCAGGGAAACAAGCTTCCAATCTCCGATACTCTCCATAAGGCAATTCGTCCCCTTCTAACATCAACTTATGTGGTATAGGCAAATCACACTCCTGCAACAAGTCTGGCAACTGCTCTGGTTTACGAATGAGAGAAATATGTTCACCTTCTAAAGTAGAAGGCCGCTTTACAAACAAACGGGCCGGAGCATTCAAAGGCAGATACAGATAACCGCTTACCACCCGTCCAAAGGTATAAATCAGATTAGCATTGCAAGTAATCAATGCCGCATCAATACCCTCCTGAGCCATCAGCGCACGTATTTTGTCACGTCTCAATTTCAATTCTGGTAATAACATGTCACTTGTATTTATAGGTTTCTATTCTGCTGGCAAAGATAGCAAAATTCGGCTATAAATAAGTCCTAAGAATTAATTTATATGAATCTCCGCAAATAGCCAATGCATTCTTCCATAATAAGGAAAACAGCCGAATTTTCTAACAAAGAGTAGAAACGGGACCTAACGTAATGGGAAAACAAATCCATCCCATAACGTATACGAGAACGTATGCACCTATTACTCAAATTCATTCAAACACTGTTATCAGATAGTGATAACTGCTAAAAGTGTAATATAGTAATCATTTTCAAACCTGACTTTATCGGAGGAAGAAGTTGGTTATTGAAAGAAAGTCACTAACTTTGTGAAGTGATTGCCGATAGGCAAAGTTTATATCCATTGGAAAATAAATTTTTTATGTTAGCGTATACCTATATCGAGAAGGGGCTTTTCAAACTCTTGGAAAAGCCGGTGCCTCTAATAGAAAAGCCAACGGACGCTTTGGTGCGTGTCACGTTGGGAAGTATTTGTACCAGCGATCTGCACATCAAACATGGTAGTGTACCACGGGCAGTGCCGGGTATCACTGTGGGACATGAAATGGTAGGTGTAGTGGAGAAGACAGGTACTGATGTTATTAGCGTAAAGCCGGGAGACAGAGTGGCCGTAAATGTGGAAACTTTCTGCGGGCATTGCTTCTTTTGCCAGCATGGTTATGTGAATAATTGCACTGACCCCGATGGAGGGTGGGCATTGGGCTGCCGTATCGATGGAGGACAGGCAGAGTATGTGCGGGTGCCTCATGCAGACCAAGGCTTGACTCGCATACCTGAAGGAGTAAGCGATGAACAGGCTCTCTTTGTAGGAGATATTTTGGCCACAGGATTCTGGGCTGCCCGCATATCGGAAATAGCCGAAGAGGATACTGTGCTCATTATCGGAGCAGGACCTACAGGGGTGTGTACTTTACTTTGCGCGGAATTGAAGCGTCCAAAGCGCATCATAGTTTGTGAGAAATCGAAAGAACGTGCCAATTTTATCCGCGCACATTATCCGGACGTATTGGTGACCTATCCAGAAGAGTGTGTGGCATTTGTCCGTACCCATAGCGAACATGGAGGGGCTGATGTGGTAGTTGAAGTGGCCGGAGGTAATGATACATTTCAATTGGCCTGGCAATGTGCCCGCCCCAATGCAATAGTAACCATCGTAGCGATGTACGACCGCCCCCAGGTACTTCCCTTGCCCGATATGTATGGCAAAAATCTCACCTTTAAGACGGGCGGTGTTGACGGATGTGATTGTGCGGAGATACTTCGTCTGATATCAGAGGGCCGCATAGATACGACCCCCCTTATCACTCATCGCTATTCGTTGTCGCAGATAGAAGAAGCTTATCGCATTTTTGAAAACCGTTTGGATGGAGTCATCAAAGTTGCAGTAAGTCAATAAGCCCTATTCACCTCTGATTGTGAAGTTGGCTCTCCGGTATGGGTGTCCTCGAAATCGACTGATAGGTATTTTACACCATCATATAAGGTTCGTACGCGTATGCGAAGCCCTTTCTTGCCCTCCATCAGGGAAGCGATGGTATCTAATTTGTAGGACACAATAGAGGTGCCGGAATAGGACATCGGGTCCTGATTAGCGTTGTGGCGGAATTCCAGGGTCACATAGTCAGAATCAGCAGAGGAGTCCGTGGCAGCTTCATTGATAACAAGGCTGAGCATATGTCGCCGATTGGGGTCATCGTTATGATAAAACTGACACTCTACGTTCAGATAGTCTTGCCTTGTTATCCACATCTGAGTAATATTGATAGGATCGTCTCCAATGCTATCAGCCTTTTCCACCGGCATGGAGTAGATGTCTTTGGTCAAGATATCCTGTATGAAGCGCACTTTAGCATTATATTTGTAACCAGGCAATTCCTCGGGTAGTTCGTCAAAATAGATAAAAGCCCTTTGACCGTCTTTGACTTCATAATTGCGTACATCGCTGAGATCGGTAGGATAGAGTTTGCTTCCTTCGTCCAGCAAAAAATAAAAATCGTCTTCATGCAGTGTCTGTACAGTCCCCATTCCTAAAAGGGTATCTTTAAACGATTCAGTAAAGTCGTTCGAGTCATCCAAACAAGATTGGATAACAAACAGGGTGAATAACCCGATGAATAAGTTTACAAAATAATTTCTATACTTTCTCATAATTTTTACGTAATAGATATAGTTAGCAACCAAATTTATTTCTGCTTTAAAAACGGGCCGATAAATAGATTACTGCATAGTCTATCGTTAAAGAATCGAAATATGATTATTTTTCTATTGGCAATGCAGTATTTTTGCTCCTCTTGCATTTTATAGATGTACATACGTGTGGAAAAGAACAGCATGGAAGAACAGGAATTGGCCGATGGATGCCGGCGGGGAGATAATAAAGCCCGCCGTGAACTGTACGAACGTTATGCAGGACGGATGCTCGCCTTGTGTGAACGTTATGTAGGTAGTCGCGAGGAGGCCGAAGACTTGTTACATGACGGATTCCTGAAACTTTATTCATCGTTCGATAAATTCACTTGGCGCGGTGAAGGTTCTCTCAGGGCATGGATAGAACGCGTGATGGTGAACATCGCTTTGCAATATTTACGTCGCAATGATGTTTTGAACCAATCAACAGCCTTGGACACTTTGCCACTTGAAGCATACGATGAACCGGAGCCAGAGGCTGTCGGACAGATTCCGCAACAGGTATTGTTGAAGTTTATCAGTGAATTACCTACTGGATACCGCACGGTGTTCAATCTTTATGTATTCGAAAACAAATCTCATAAAGAAATAGGCCAGATATTAGGCATTAATGAGAAATCTTCCGCTTCACAGTTGGCTCGTAGCAAGACTGTTTTAGCGACTAAAGTGCGTGAGTGGATAAAGCAAAACGAATAAAAAGAGGAGATTGTATGAAAGACGAATTGTGGCTAAAGAAGATGAAGGAGCGTCTGAATGACTATTCTGAAGAATTGCCGTCGGATGGTTGGCAGCGCTTGGAGCATGCTTTGAAGAAAGAACATACTCTTCCCTTCCGGAGGCAGAAACCTACCCGGCAGATAATGCTTGGTAGACATTGGTCGGTTGCAGCTGCAGCGGCTGTCCTTATCGGTATATCCGCATTAAGTTTTTGGCTGCTTCATAGCCCGGTCGCTGAAGAAGCGGTCCGATTGGCCCAAATGCCAGAAGAATGCCTGAAGCCGGAGGATGTTTTACATCCCGTTAAGGAACCGCAATCGAGTGGCAGAGATAAATATATGGCGAAAGTCAACCGAACGTCACCCTTACTTCTGTCTCCAACGATACGGACCGATAATAAACCAATGGATTCTTCCGCTGAAAATAGAGTAGAACAGTTGTCAGTTGATACGCTTTCAGCAGAATCGGGAATGACAGTCAGTCATTCCTCCGGATACGGACAGAAAATGGCGAAAGACAAGGCTCGTACCCGGCGTAAAACTTCTTTGGACGAGGAAGTCATTTTGCCGGAGAATAAGCAGGAAAGGAAAGGATGGTCGTTCGGCTTGTCTATGGGTGGACATGGAACTGCTACAAGCGGCACAAGTTTGTCTGTTCCTCCCATGAGCGGCAATGACGCGACTATAGGTGGAGGGGGAGGCATTTCTACTGGAAATATCAATTTGAGTGCAATGGCCGATGGGGTGATAACCATTCCGACCGGACAGACTTTAGCTTTTAAAGAAGGCAGGCCCTATCTGATGGGGCGTGAACATACTTTGGCTTCAGCGGATCATCACCAACCTATTAGTGTAGCTTTTTCGGTTCGCAAAGAGTTGGGAAAAGGTTTTTCGGTAGAAACCGGACTGATGTACACATACCTGTCATCCGACTTACGTTTTGAAGATGTTCCTAAAGAGGTAAGTCAGAAATTGCATTATCTAGGGATTCCTTTACGTGCGAATTGGAATTTTATGGAGACGCGTCTGTTTACACTCTACCTTTCAGCGGGTGGCGCCATTGAAAAATGCGCGTATGGCAAATTGGATGGCAATGACATATCGCAGCGTCCGTGGCAATTCTCTGTATTAGGCGCCATGGGAGCTCAATATAATCTCAGCAAACGAGTAGGTATTTATGCAGAGCCGGGAGTTTCTTATTATTTTGACGACCATTCATCTTTGCAAACTATTCGTAAAGAACGTCCTTGCAGTTTTACTTTACAAGCAGGCTTACGACTGACCTATTGAATGAAGTTCAACAATTGCAGTATGTGGTGTTATAAAAAATATGCAGACAGGATATTTTCATATATTACCCCGCATCTCAACTTTTTATATTATCTTTGCTCCTCAAAAAATTAAAGAGTTTAAGATATGAACGGACAGTATCCTTCGGCGTTATTAGGAAAGGCGGTGGACGAGTTTGCTAAGTTACCCGGTGTGGGACGCAAGACGGCTTTACGGTTGGTATTGCATTTGCTTCGTCAGGATACAGCTACGGTAGAGGCTTTGGGACATGCGATTATCACACTTAAGCGGGAAGTGAAATATTGCAAAGTTTGCCATAATATTTCCGATACGGACATTTGCCGCATCTGCTCCAATCCCGGACGTGATCATTCGGCAGTGTGCGTAGTGGAAAATGTTCAAGACGTAATGGCTGTAGAAGCTACCCAACAATTTACTGGACTTTATCACGTGTTGGGAGGTGTCATTTCCCCCATGGATGGCGTTGGACCAAGCGATTTGCAAATTGATAGTTTGGTGGATCGAGTCAATGCGGGTGGCATAAAAGAAGTGATTTTAGCCTTAAGCACCACAATGGAAGGTGACACGACTAACTTCTATATTTATCGTAAATTAGAAAACTCGGGAGTGAAACTATCCGTTATAGCTCGCGGAGTCTCCATTGGAGATGAGCTGGAATATACAGACGAAGTAACTCTGGGGCGAAGCATCGTAAACCGAACTCCGTTCAACGGAACAATATAACGCACGATTATTCATTAAATAAATGGAAAAACAGATTAAGAAAACGGTATCAAGCATTCGTACGGCTTATGGTTGTTTTTGGCTGATACCGATACTCCTTATTATATATGGTGAATGTGGAGGAAGCCTGGTTGGCTTGTACGCAGATAATATTCGGATAAGTTATTATGTCGAAACCTTGTCTATCCTAACTACGGCAGTCTGTGTGCCCGTATCTTTGAAACTTTTTGCTTGGATATTGGCCAGAAAGATTGACAAAGCGGGTATAGCTGATGCCTTGAAATTGTACGTTACATGGAGCATCGTTCGTTTGATCCTCTTGGCTATACCAGTAGGAATAGGTGGAACGACTTACTATTTAACGCTAAGTTCTACGGGAACCTTATGCGCTGCTATTGCACTTACGGCCTCACTCTTTTGTCTACCTGGTGAAGAACGTCTGCGTAGAGAATTGCATATCGAAAATAACTTAGAGTAATATGAAAACATCATTTTTTACAGGAAAAAGCGTGCACTTGCGAGCTATGGAGCCGGAAGATTTGGATTTGATGTATGCCATAGAGAATGACCCGGAACTTTGGGATGTCTCTAATTTTAGCGTTCCCTATTCAAGATATGTTTTAAAAGACTATATCGTCAATTCACAATATGACATGTTCGCCGACAAACAACTCAGGATGATGGTTGTGCGAAACGCTGATGATGTTGTTGTAGGTACAATAGACATCACAGACTTCGCTCCTCTACATCGCCGTGGCGAAGTGGGCATAAGCATTCTGCATAAATATCAAAGTAACGGGTATGGCAAAGAAGCTCTGGAGTTACTTTGTTCTTATCTGTTCAACTTTTTGCGTTTACACCAGCTTACCGCCCACATAGCTTTTGACAATGAGCGAAGCTTGCGCTTGTTTAAAGCATGTAAATTTACTGAATGCGGCTTACTAAAAGAATGGTGGTGTGTGAAAGGTAAATTCAAAGACGTAGTCCTACTACAGCGCCTATGCCCTTAGTTCAAGCTGGGTACTTGCGGGAAACGCGACCACATCTTGTATTTTCCACCTAACTTGCTCATCGCACTTCGCCACATACCAGAAAAACTTTTCTCGTCCATCAGATTTTCCTTATTTTCTTCTCCCACTATCCAAGTGTTTTCATTAATTTCCTTTTCCAGTTGCTCATAGGCCCACCCAGAGTAACCTAAAAAGAAACGGACATTGCCTTCTATATGTTTGTTTTGTTTTATACAAGCTTTTATTTCATTAAAATCTCCATTCATATAAAATCCATCTTCTATGGGTATGGCACCGTGGACTCCTCGATAAGTATGGAGATAGAATAGTGTATCCACACTCAATGGTCCACCTTTATAAATAGGAATATCTTCCTGATAGTTACTAAAATCATCCAGTACCTCATTCAGTAAAATAGGAAGAGGTTTGTTCATTACCAGGCCCACTGCTCCGTCTTGTGTATAATCGACCAATAAAATTACTGAACGGCCAAAAATATGATCGCACAAAAATGGTTCAGAAATTAGGATCTTACCTTGGGAAGGAACCACATGATTAGTCTCTATTTTAAATATATCCGTATTATACATGACACCGAATTTACGGATAAATATTTGAAAAACAAACATTTTAGGAGTTTTTTTTTGAAAAAACTCCTAAAATAACTTCACATTCCCCTCCTCAAACTACTGGATGGTTCTCGGCAAATAATGCCATACGTTCATCCAACAGCTTATATTGGTGGTCTTGTATAAACGATGTACATGCTCTAAGCCCTTCCTGGTTACTACCGGTTGTCACCAAAGAAATGGCACTTACCCCATAATACATCAATTCGCGAACCAACTCACCACTGCTCATACCCGGATAACCGATAGTAAAATAAAAGCCATCGGCCACAGGCTCACCCAAGTCATTGTCGTACACCAAATAAAATCCATGCTTTAGGAAGATTTCCTTTAGACGCCGAGCGCGTTCCCCATATACTTTTACTTCACTTAAGAAGTCATATTTTCCATCATTGGCAGCTTTCAGCATGGCGGTCATGGCAAACTGAGCCGAATGGCTGGTACCCGAAGATAATGCATAAAGTACCCGATGGATAAACACCGTCCCAAAAGTGCCTCCTCCATAACGCTTCGTAAGCCCTTCATAAGCCCGATGGTAAAGATTATCAGAAATACAACTCACACCGATACGTTGACCTGCATAGCTGAATGCTTTTGACCCGGAAACAAGCAGTATGTAATAATCTGTATAATGAGCTACCGTGGGTAAGTAAGGAGGTTGGAAAGGCTTTCCAAAATCCTGGCGGAAGTCCATGCCGAAATAGGCCAAGTCTTCCAGCACAACCACATCGTATTTAGTGGCCAACTCGCCAATGATACGAAGCTCCTTGTCTTTCAGACAAATCCAGCTCGGATTATTGGGATTGGAGTAAATGATGGCCGAAATATTCCCTTCCCTTAAATAAGATTCCAACTTCTCCCTTAGTTTCCCTCCCCGATAGTTGTACACGTCAAAAGTCTCATACTTTTGCCCTAACACTACCAACTGCTGTTTTTGTACGGGAAATCCCGGGTCAATAAACAAGATAGTGTCTTTCTGCGAATCACACTGGCTACATGTCAGAAACGAAGCGAAAGTGCCTTGCATAGAACCTGTAACGGGCACGCATCCCTCGGGCGAAACATCCACATTCATAAAAGCCTTGATGAAACGCGAAGCCTCCTCTTTTAACTCGGGTAAACCGTTAATATCCGGGTACAAGCTTGCTATGCCCTCACGTAACGCCTTAATTTCGGCTTGCACACCCACAGCTGAGGGGGGAAGCCCCGGCACACCCATTTCCATTTTAATAAATTCCACACCTGATTCCTTTTCCGCCTTAGCCGCAATGGCTTTCACCTCTCGGATGGTAGCTTTAGAGAAATCCGCTATTTGGAATTCCTCGATAGTACGATCAATTAAACTGCAAGATATTGGAGTTGCTCTCATATTTTTTCATTAAATTCTATACGCAAAGTTAGCATAAAAGCTATAAATTCCATTCCTCAACGAAAAAAAAGTTTTTTTGAATAACTATTGCGGATTTCAAAAAAAACATCTACCTTTGCACCCGCAATCGAGAGAGAAAGCTACTTAAACGTTAGACACATTGGTGCGTTAGTTC
>CALUOV010000097.1 GCA_944322275.1 uncultured Bacteroides sp.
AATAGATAGTCTGTTTCATCATTAAATAGTTTATGTATACAACTTATAAGATATACGATGAAACAAAGCTAATCACTCAATTCCAACATGCAAAACAATGCCACTCTTTGGCATTGTCCCTGTTTTTTCCTACATTTGTATCAAGTTTAATCTTATATAATGTACCAGCAACATGACGACACGCAGACGGTATCCGATAGGCATTCAGACATTTTCTGAAATCCGAAACAACAATTATGTCTATATCGACAAGACGGAATATGTATACCGAATGACACATTCCGACAGCAAGTATATGTTTCTCAGCAGACCCAGACGTTTCGGCAAATCACTGCTGACAAGTACTCTGCAAGCCTACTTCGAAGGACGCAAGGAGCTGTTCGACGGACTGGCCATGGAGAAACTGGAAACCGAATGGACTGCCTATCCCGTGTTGCATTTCGACATGAGCTTAGGGAAACATTTAGATAAAGATGCCCTGAACCGTTACCTCCATCATCTACTTCGTTTAAATGAAGAACGGTTGGGTATTACCCCCACACAAGCGGAAGACGCCAATGTACGACTCACCAACTTAATCATAGAAACCTATACACAAACCGGCAAACAAGTCGTAGTCCTTATCGACGAATACGACGCTCCCTTGCTCGACGTGGTGCATGAAGATGAACAACTACCCACTCTGCGCAACGTCATGCGAAACTTCTATAGTCCGCTCAAAGCATGTGACCCGTATTTGCGATACGTGTTCCTTACCGGAATCACCAAATTCTCACAACTCAGCATCTTCAGTGAACTGAATAACATACAGAACATCAGCATGAACAAAAGGTATGCGGCAATTTGTGGCATCACCGAAGAGGAAATGCGTACACAAATGGATACGGACTTACAAAATTTTGCTGACGAATTACAAGTTGACAAAGAAGAGATCGTAAACAGGCTGAAAATGAACTATGAAGGCTATCATTTTACCTGGCCCTCACCGGACATCTATAACCCATTCAGCTTGCTCAATGCATTTGCCAACAATAAAATAGACTCTTATTGGTTCGGAAGCGGTACACCTACCTATCTGATAGAAATGATACGTAAGTTCGGTATGACGGCACTCCAATTGGGAGGGGAAGCAAAGGCACGCAAAGAAGATTTTGACGCACCGACCGAACGGTTGACCAGTATCATACCTCTGCTATACCAAAGTGGATATTACACCATCAAGGAAGGAAATCCGGTATTTGAATCCTATACGTTGGGAATCCCCAACCGGGAAGTACGGCTGGGACTGATGCGAAGTCTCGTACCATACTGCCTGACACCCGACACGATGTCCGTATCATCCGTCTTGCTGACTATGGCCGAATGCCTATACAAAAATGACATGGAAAATGCCTTGAAAGCGATGCAGACTTTCTTAGGAACCATTCCTTATTGTGACAATACCGATTATGAAGGACATTATCAACAGGTACTTTACATCATTTTCAGTCTGATGGGACTATACACCGACGTAGAGGTACGAACACCGCGCGGAAGAGTGGATGTAGTGATGCGTACACCCTATACCTTATATATTATAGAAATAAAGCTGGACCAAAGTGCCGATGCCGCCATGAGGCAGATTGATTTGAAAAACTACCCCGAAAGGTTTGCATTGTGCGGACTGCCTGTAGTGAAAGTGGCTATCAACTTCGACAGTGAAAAACGCAACATGGCGGAATGGAGCATCGCGTAGTTCCTGAAGGAGTCTCGGGTTACTATCCGAGACTCCTTCAGGAAAATACGTTTGATTTTGTAATGAACAGATATCATTCCTTAATCAACTGAATCTTATAGCTGTAAGAATATTTTTCATCAAACAAACGATATGCTTTATGAGGCAACATTCCCCAACTATTGTCTCCTCCCAGCCCACGCTGTTTCAGGTCGACGTGTAGAAAGATATTCTTTTGCGGAACGACATCTACCTGATGTTGCATCTTACGGGTTAAGCCCGGATCCAAATCTTCCGGAGTAAAATGCAAAGCAGAAAAAGCCAAAGGCTGAAGTCCCGTTATTTTTAGCCCGAAGCCTTCCTTGTCCAGCAGAGTCAACCAACGGACGTCGGTCTTATTACCCGTTTCCTGCGGACGTATATAAGGATAATATTGATCTGTCACTGTGCTTTCGTAACGACCTATTAAAGCACTGTGATATCGGTCGATATAATTCTCCTGAGGTCCCCGTCCATAGTACACCAAGTGTTCGTAGTCGCGCTTTAACTCCATCCGCATGCCGAAACGGGGCAATTCGGGAAGTTTTTTCCCCGTCCTATCCATACTTGCCGTCACCGTAACTGAACCATCATTGCCAATCAAATATTCAACCGTATAAGGAACTTGAATGTCCGTAAGCAACCATTCTACTTTTACCGGCAGTCCGTCCGCCTCCTTTTCACCCACCGTTACATTTTGTACCGAACGATTGACATGCGCCGTACGCCATACCCCGGCAAGGGAAGGTAGCTTGTTGCCGAAGTCATTATCAGTCGGAGCACGCCAGAAAGCCGGTTCTGGATACTGCACTAAAGGAGATTTGCCATCCCATGTATAATCGAACAACAACCCTTTCTTTAAATCAATCTTACCTGCAATGTTGCCCGATTCAAACGAGAGTACGTTCCCGTCCACCTGATAGACAAGCTCGCCGGGAAGCGGCTTCGTAGATTCGAAGAAGTCTCCTTTCCCTATCTTAAACTGTTCCTTGGCTACCTCGTAATGTTCCGGAATCAGATCGGTAGCATGGCGTGTGTAAGCATAGAGATTCAAGAAATACTCGTTCCCGTCTTGGGAAACGGTCGGCAATTCCAATTTGACTTCTTTACTCTGATGGGGTTTCAAGCTAATAATGAAGTCTGCGGAATCCACCGGCACTCCATTTTTCAGCAATCTCCACTGAAAAGAATAGTCGGCAAGATCCGTAAAATCATACAGATTGCGCACCGTAATAAGACCCTGCGACAAATCTTTCTCCTTAAAGTGAATATACTGATAAACTTTCTTCACTTCATAAGCTTGAGGCTTAGGTACCCCATTGGCCGAAATGATACCATCCGTACCTGTATTCAATTCGCTCTTCTTATCTTCCAACCATTTATAAGCACCTAACTTCCCGTTATACATCCAGTAGGTTCTGCCATCCTGTAGATCTGTAGATGTCCTAATCCCCTGATCCATAAAGTCCCAAATAAAACCGCCTTGCATGTTCGGACTGTCATAGATAAGATCCCATAGGTCTTTTAAATTCCCGTTACTGTTACCTTGCGCATGAGCATATTCACACATAATGTAAGGACGCGTCTTTCCTGAATTACGATAATCCGCCATGCGGCCTATGCTTGGATACATCGGACAAACAATATCAGTATTCCCATCCTCCCATGCCTGTTCGAACTGCACAAACCTACTCGGATCGTAAGCTTTCAGCCTATGGTATTCATCATGAAACACTTTTCCGTTGCCACATTCATTACCTAACGACCACCCGATGACACAAGCATGATTTTTATCCCTTTCCACCATACGCGAAATGCGGTCTACATGTGCGTCATACCACTCCGGACGATAGGCAGGATGCGAAATCGTATCTTTGAAATAAGGGACAGATCCCATCCCATGGGTTTCAATGTTCGCCTCGTCTATTACATAAATGCCATATTGGTCACATAATTTATAAAACAAAGGATGATTGGGATAATGACACATACGTACCGCATTCATATTCAAACGCTTTATCATCTTCAGATCATTCATCATAATTTCCACAGTCTGTACATGCCCTAAACTGTCATTGTGCTCATGACGATTGACTCCCTTTATATAGAGAGGTACCCCATTTACATGCAGTTTCGAGTTTTTGATCTCAACTTTACGGAAGCCTACTTTATAAGAAGTTATCGCTAATTCCTTGCCAGCTCCATCCGACAAAGTCAGCACACAATCATATAAATAAGGATGTTCAGCGTTCCACTTCTTTACATTCTTCACCTTACCGGAAAAAGACAAAGTCTTCTGTCCCTGTATCCTGTTAAAGGATTCTGATTGTGACCAAACAGTTTCTCCATCCTTATCTAACAAACTTAATTTTAGCCTACCATTTTTAACGTTATTCCCTTCAAACTCACGCAAATCTACCACACCTTGAAACACGCCATGTGTATACTTCTCATCTAAAGTAGGTTTCAAGAAGAAATCCCAAATAGTCAATTTCGGATAAGCCTGCAAGAAAACGTCTCGTTCAATACCTGTCAGTCGCCAGAAATCTTGATCCTCCATATAACTACCATCGTGCCAACGATATACCTGCACTGCTAAAAGATTCTCTCCTTCCACTAAATACGATGTAACATTAAACTCTGCAGGAGTCTTAGCAGCTTTCGTCATACCCACATGCCTACCATTGACATAGACACGGGCATAACCGGCAATCGACCCGAAATGAAGTATCACTTCCCTATCTTCCCAATTTTTCGGTACAGTAAAGCGTGTACGATAGGTACCTACAGGATTCTCCACATCAATATAGGGAGGATTCGGTGAAAATACATATTGTATATTCCGGATAATGGGTTCACCGTATCCCTGTAACTCCCAATTGGAAGGTACTGGAATCTCATCCCAATCCTTATCCTCCAAATCCGTCCGATAGAAATCCTTTATACTCGTTTCAATAGAAGGAGCATACCGGAATTTCCATTTCCCATTAAGCGATTTATACCAAGGGGACAAAGTATAGTCCTCTGTCCGGGCATCATCCACCGATTCATAAAAGGCAAAGTCCGCATGAGGTTTCTCTTTGTTCCATTCATACCGGGTAGGATCTTCCCACTCGCTTTGTTGAGCAAAAACTCCATTTACCAGACCTAATAAAAGGGCCGCCATCATTCTTACTTTTTTATTCATATCAAACTGGTTATTTTTATTTTGTAATACGTACGAAGATTCCATATCCCCTAACTCAACCCAACAAAATATATTTGGCATTCTCTCTGTTTTTTCCTACATTTGTATCAAGTTTAATCTTTTATAATGTACCAGCAGCAATATGACGACACGCAGACGGTATCCGATAGGCATTCAGACATTCTCTGAAATCCGAAACAACAACTATGTCTATATCGACAAGACGGAATATGTATACCGAATGACACATTCCGACAGCAAGTATATGTTTCTCAACAGACCCAGACGGTTCGGCAAATCACTGCTGACAAGTACTCTGCAAGCCTATTTCGAAGGACGCAAGGAGCTGTTCGACGGACTGGCCATGGAGAAACTGGAAACCGAATGGACTGCCTATCCCGTGTTGCATTTCGACATGAGCTTAGGGAAACATTTAGATAAAGATGCCCTGAACCGTTACCTCCATCATCTACTTCGTTTAAATGAAGAACGGTTGGGTATTACCCCCACACAAGCGGAAGACGCCAATGTACGACTCACCAACTTAATCATAGAAACCTATACACAAACCGGCAAACAAGTCGTAGTCCTTATCGACGAATACGACGCTCCCTTGCTCGACGTGGTGCATGAAGATGAACAACTACCCACTCTGCGCAACGTCATGCGAAACTTCTATAGTCCGCTCAAAGCATGTGACCCGTATTTGCGATACGTGTTCCTTACCGGAATCACCAAATTCTCACAACTCAGCATCTTCAGTGAACTGAATAACATACAGAACATCAGCATGAACAAAAGGTATGCGGCAATTTGTGGCATCACCGAAGAGGAAATGCGTACACAAATGGATACGGACTTACAAAATTTTGCTGACGAATTACAAGTTGACAAAGAAGAGATCGTAAACAGGCTGAAAATGAACTATGAAGGCTATCATTTTACCTGGCCCTCACCGGACATCTATAACCCATTCAGCTTGCTCAATGCATTTGCCAACAATAAAATAGACTCTTATTGGTTCGGAAGCGGTACACCTACCTATCTGATAGAAATGATACGTAAGTTCGGTATGACGGCACTCCAATTGGGAGGGGAAGCAAAGGCACGCAAAGAAGATTTTGACGCACCGACCGAACGGTTGACCAGTATCATACCTCTGCTATACCAAAGTGGATATTACACCATCAAGGAAGGAAATCCGGTATTTGAATCCTATACGTTGGGAATCCCCAACCGGGAAGTACGGCTGGGACTGATGCGAAGTCTCGTACCATACTGCCTGACACCCGACACGATGTCCGTATCATCCGTCTTGCTGACTATGGCCGAATGCCTATACAAAAATGACATGGAAAATGCCTTGAAAGCGATGCAGACTTTCTTAGGAACCATTCCTTATTGTGACAATACCGATTATGAAGGACATTATCAACAGGTACTTTACATCATTTTCAGTCTGATGGGGCTATACACCGACGTGGAGGTACGAACGCCGCGCGGAAGAGTGGATGTAGTGATGCGTACACCCTATACCTTATATATTATAGAAATAAAGCTGGATCAAAGTGCCGATGCCGCCATGAGGCAGATTGATTTGAAAAACTACCCTGAAAGGTTTGCGTTGTGCGGACTGCCCGTAGTGAAAGTGGCTATCAACTTCGACAGTGAACAACGAAACATGGCGGAATGGAGCATCGCGTAGTTTCCGAAGAAGGTGTATTGAAGAGAGAAGGACTTGCATTTTGATACACCCTCCTTTTTAAAATCAGATAATCCTCTAAAAATGAGCTTTGATATGATTTTCAAGGCGTTTATTTGGCAAAGTTTGTAGTACCGACTTATATACTTAGCACGATATGAATTTGTGCGTTTTTGTTGGTAAGCAATAATTTCTAAGGATAGAATGAGTATCTTTGAAGAGCTAATCGTATGTACAGATGAATATACATAAACATCCTATTAATATGAAATTAAAAACATTCATCCAAGCGACATTCCTGTTAGTGGCAGGAATCGCAACGACAAGCCGGGCACAGGAACTCGTTACTTATCCTGCCCCTCAAGGTGTAGAAATGAAACAGGACTTCAACGTCAAAGTAAGGTTGACGGGAGGTGAATGGAAAGGCGTAGACACGTATGCGGTCAAGGTAGACGAAGTGAAAAATGCCAAACATAACGTGCGAAAAGCCTCACTGGCTTATTTTGACTTCAACGGTGAAGTGGAAGTGGAAGTCACCGCCAATGAAGCGATAGAAACCGCTCGTGTACGTCCACTTTCTTATGGTATCGTTCCTCAGGTAGAAGGACGTACGTTACGCTTTAAGCTGGATCGGTCACGTAACCTTTCAGTAGAGATAAACGGAAAGATATTCAGTAACCTGCACCTGTTTGCCAATCCGATAGACGCCCGCAAGCCCCAAAAGGCTAAAAGTACAAAAGACCTTATTTATTTCGCGCCGGGCTTGCACCAATTACCTGGAGATACGTTGAATGTACCTTCCGGAACCACTGTTTATATTGCGGGAGGTGCTGTCGTCAGAGGATGTGTCCGAGCTATCGATGTGCATGATGTGAAGATTCTGGGACGAGGCATAGTCCATCCGGAAGGACGTGGGGCGGGAGTTACCATTACCCGGTCACGCAATGTAGAAGTAGAAGGCATTATTACGACCCAATGTCCCACCGGTGGTTCGGATGGCGTTTATATCCACAATGTGAAAGCTATCAGTTCCTATGGATGGGGAGACGGAATGAATGTATTTGCCAGCAACAACGTGCTGTTCGACGGGGTGTTCTGCCGCAACTCCGATGACTGCACCACCGTTTATGCTACTCGTTTGGGACATGCAGGCGGATGCAAAAACATCACGATGCAAAACTCCACACTGTGGGCCGATGTGGCTCATCCTATCTTTATCGGTCTGCATGGCGATACAGGTAAGTTTGAAATCATGGAAAATCTGACCTATAAGAATATCGACATTTTAGACCACAGCGAAATGCAAGTGGACTACCAAGGCTGCATGGCCATCAATGCGGGTGACAATAACTTGGTGCGTAATGTCCGTTTCGAAGACATCAGGGTGGAAGACTTCCGTCGGGGACAATTGGTGAACATACGCATTTTCTATAACAAGAAATATTGCAAGGCACCTGGAAGAGGCATTGAGGACGTGGTATTTAAGAATATTACATACAACGGTCATAATGCCGAGTTGTCCCACATTGTCGGTTACAACCACGAACGCATGGTAAGAAATATCCGTTTTGAGAATCTCCGCATTAATGGAACAGTCATCTCAGACGATATGCCGGGAAAACCCGCTTGGTACAAGACCGGTGACATGGCTCGTTTCTTCATCGGCGAACATGTGGAAAATGTGACATTCAGTAAATAGTCTTTCAAATAGAATATAGACTAAGCATAATCGGCAGGTGGTTGTATAATCACCCATCGATTATGTTTTATAACCACTTCTGAGAACTTCCGGTCAAAGGCCGATGCATCCATGCCCATAAACTTGCCGCAAAAAAAAATTCTTTTCATACTCCTACATTTTTAGCATTATAATTCAATGATTAATATGTAAGAATACGTTTAAGAAAAGAAATTCATTTAAATCCATGAGGAAATTCCTTTTCTATTTATTTTGAGTAAAAGACGGTAGATTCAACAGATTCCGATTTTTCAATACGATTTCCTGAACAATCTGTTGAACATATTCGGCCAGTTCCGTATCTAGTCCGGCTGTAAAAGTGGTCTGATAGGGCTTTTGAAAGAAAGTGGTAAAGATGGTGTTTGCCGCAATGTATGTACCCAATACGGAAGGATGGCTACGGTCAGGCCAATACAATGTCTGGTAAGGCCGTTCTTTACGTACCCTCTGCCATACCATACCTACTGGAGCACACCAAGCATCGTTTTGATAAGTCATTTCCAGATAACTTGTAATCAGACGAGTTTGCATCCCCTGGTAAGTGGATATGAGAGGGTAACCGTCAGGAGTCTCTTGACAACCGTCTTTATGTCCCCACGTCATATAGAAGATAACACGGGCCTGCGGGTTATGCACATGGACTAAGCTGTCCAATTGGCGGGCGTAGGGGTAGGTCTCATGTTGTACCATTTCAGTGGGCATTGCAGGCAATGAACTCTGTTCTTGCAGTACTACGTAATCCCAATGGCCTTCCTGAATAGCCGCCACTTCTTCCGGTTGTTGCAGGTGACGTTTGAAAGTGCAACCACCGGGAGTATAAGCCTTGTAGCTAATTTCCATGCGGAAATCCTGTGCGATATTGGCAGCTATAGACTGCACCATTTGCGGCAAATCATGATAATATGTATAGCTGTTGCCAATGTAGAGAATACGGATGGAATCTTGTTGTTGAGCAAAAATCATCGGCGTTAAAAGCAACAGTATCATCAATACACAGATATAACATTTCAAGTATTTAGACATATTTTATAAACCATTTTGTTCTTTCATTAATACCCTTTTCCCGATTCACCAGTCACTCAACGTACATCGTTCGGAGTTGAAGCTGATAGAGCCCTCAACTTTGGCAGAACACTGAAGGCAAAACATTCGGAGAAAGTCTGTAGTCCTACCGAATATCTTTTACGTGTGAACTGTGTCATAAGTTCCCTCATTTATTGATTATCGTACAAAAATAACATTTTTACGTGAGAATAGGAATGCTTCTACATCATTTTGCCGATAAACTTTTATTTATCTATTCCTATCCAAGTTCAGAGCCTGCCAAAAAGTCAGTTGTATACTGCCAAAATTTCTTATATATTCGTGGGCCATTTCATATAAGTGCGTGAGCCGTTTTATATATATTCGCGAGCCCACGCACTTATATTCCTTTTTGAGGATAATAAATCCAATGACTGAGCAATGAAGAACGGATGAAGTATGACGAGAGCATCAAAGTCTACAGGGACAACTTAACCATTATGGCTTTTGAAAGGATCGGCCCTTCAGCATATACGTACAGATCAATTTACAAAAAGATTCCGCAAACTTTGCTTAACAAA
>CALUOV010000098.1 GCA_944322275.1 uncultured Bacteroides sp.
CGGTAAGGCTCGTCTACACCTTTGGTCACTAAGTCGTCTATCAACACACCGATATAAGCTTCGTCACGTCCTAAGGTAAATGGTTCTCCTCCGTGACAATTGATGTGCGCATTAATACCAGCCATAATGCCTTGTCCTCCGGCTTCCTCGTATCCGGTCGTTCCGTTTACCTGTCCGGCAAAGAACAGGTTCTTGATTTTCTTCGTTTCCAACGTATGTTTTAATTGGGTAGGGTCGAAGTAATCGTATTCGATGGCATAACCAGGACGATATACTACTAAATCGCGAAAAGCCGGAATCTTTTTTAGAGCTGTTAATTGAATGTCCATTGGAAGTGAGGATGAAAAACCATTCAGATAAAGCTCTTGTGTGGTTTCTCCTTCTGGCTCCAAAAACAATTGATGTTGTGGCTTGTCGGGGAAGGTGACAATTTTTGTTTCGATACTGGGGCAATAGCGCGGGCCGATGCTTTGGATTTGTCCGTTGTAAAGAGGTGAATCGGGCAATCCTTTACGTAACACTTCGTGTACTTCCTCGTTCGTGAAGCACGTCCAGCAGGGAAGTTGTTTCAGGTGGCGTACACCGGTATTGAGAAACGAGAATTTGTGAAAGTCGTTTTCGCCTTCTTGTATCTCCATGTCTTCATAATGTACGCTACGCCCGTCGATGCGTACCGGGGTACCGGTCTTCATGCGTCCGTAAGTGATGCCATGTCGAGCGATGGATTCGGTCAATTCGTAGGATGCCGGCTCAGCCATGCGTCCTCCAGACAGCATGGTACGTCCTACGTGCATCAGTCCGTTAAGAAAAGTGCCGGCCGTCAGAATTACACAACGGGCGTAGAAGGTTACCCCCCACACGGTGGTTACGCCCTGCACTTCTCCATCTTTGACGAGCAGCTGTCGCACGGTGTCTTGCCAAATATGTAGGTTGGGGGTGTTTTCCAACACTTCCCGCCAAGCCCAAATAAACTTGTTACGGTCACATTGGGCACGAGGACTCCACATGGCAGGTCCTTTCGAACGGTTCAACAGGCGGAACTGGATGGCGGTACGATCCGTTACCAATCCCATAAAGCCGCCCAAGGCGTCAATCTCGCGCACAATCTGTCCTTTGGCAATACCGCCTACAGCCGGGTTACAGCTCATCTGCCCTATTTTGTTCATGTCCATCGTAATGAGACATGTCTTCGAGCCTAAGTTGGCGGAAGCGGCTGCCGCCTCACACCCTGCGTGTCCGGCACCTATCACAATCACATCGTACTTGAATTCCATTTACTCAACGTTTTTATTACGGTGCAAAGTTACGAAAAACTTACGAATCTGTGTAAACCATAAATTAGATACTGTCTTTTACGAAAAAAGACACCCTCTGTCAAATGAGAAGAGGGTATCTTTTTCACGTGAGTCATATGTTATTCCACTTGGCTATTGGCTACCCGCTCCAATAGAAAACGCTCTTGGTTCCAATGGAAAGGAGGGAAGTCGTGATTCTCTTTTATTTCATTCCGTCGGAAGATGAGACCGTCTACAGATTTCGCATAGAGGATCGGGTGGTCGAAGGTCTCAAAATAGTTGTCTTCTATTCGAATCCCACGATGGAAATAGCGGGTTTGTTTGTCCAACTCCGGAATCTCGGGATAGATGGAAATGACGGCGTTGGTGAATTGAAACAGATTGGTTAAGGCGTTTATAAAACGATTCTTGCGTATCCATACATTATGGCAGGCCCCCGTTTCATACCAACCGTTACAATCGCCACAAAGCAGGATAGCCGTACCTGATGTGTGGTCAAACAGATTTTCTTCTACAAGGGTTTGTTGGGGCGTGCTGAACAGACTCCCTCTTGCCCTGTTGTTGCGGATGACATTGTGCGCGAAATATACTTTAGGTGTCCAAGTCAAGTTCTCGATACCGATGGACTGGTCCGGTGTGAGTACGGCAGGTAACGGACGGTCGAACGTGATGCGGAATTGTTTGGCTCCCTCCACTTGTGTTTGTCCTTCCGGTCGGATGTTGGCAATAACGTAAGTGGAGTCCGGTGCTTCCATCGTCCGCGAGCGAATGAACTGAACGGTATCTCCCTTATACCCCCAATCGAATCCATACGTCTGTCCGTGCATATAGGCGGCAATCAGTGTGGAGTCATTAAGGTGTTGTTTCACTTTCAGGTAAGTGCCGTGTACATTGATGGCATCATCCATCATATTCTCATAAAGGCCGTTCTCCGAAATAATGGTCCCTTTACATTGAGAGAAATGAGTGGCATCGGCTTGAGTCGTGAAGTAACGCGGGTCTTCCGGGCCTTTCAGACACACCGAAACGCTGTCTAAATGGATATTCTCACAAAGTTGCGCCAATACACCCATGCCTTCCGCATAATGGATACGCAGGTTGTACAACTCCGTGTTTTTATTGTGCGATAGGAAAATGCCCGGAGCCGGACGTTCCCAGGTACGCAAAGCCAGCACTGTACCCGGAGTCAGACGTGGATTTATCCATCCGCTTGTTACAAGATGCCGTTCACTCGGGTTTCCTTGTTCCGTTCGTTGGTCTTCTATTTTTGTCCATCGAAGGGGCACATCGCTGGTGCGGTAAACCAAGTGCCGTGTTTGGGGGTCAAACGCTATGGCCGAAGTAGGTCGCAGTTCCCAGCCTTCTCCCATGATATACAATGCGTTATCTCGTACTTTATAGTCTACCCAGGGAGCCATTTGCAGCGTGATTTTTCCTTGTAGGGTATCATTCTCCAATACACAGGCTTGAGCGATGTGAGGTTGCTCAAAGTCGATAGAAAAATTCTCCAATCGGCAATCTGATGAATGAAGCAAGGAGATGGGCAACATACGCCCGTGAAAAACGAATGACGCTCCTTGTCCGTCTAATGTCAAATGTTTCCAATCTTCCAAGGCAATGCCTACTGATTTAGGATTGGTCTGGTCATGGTTCGAGATATAATAAGTCTTTTGGGACGCATTCACCGGATGGAAATCATAACGTCCCGGTTCAAACCGGATGATTATTTCCTTTTCGTCTCCCGCTTCTTTCCGAATTTCTTTCAAAGCGTTTGTCAACAAAGGGACGATATCCTCTTTTGTGTCTGGTTTGATGCCATAATCAGCTAATTGATAATATTTTATATCTTTATCTTGCGCTGTACAAGAGAAGAAGCAGAATAAAAGGGCATAAATACTCCATGTCTTTATGGTTTTCATGTCTTTTCTTTTTTAAGATAAATTTATTTTATTTCTTCCCACGCAGGCGGATTTACGCCCAACAGGCTACGCACAAAGAAATCATAGCGCTTGTGCTCTCCATAGACTTCACCCATGGTATGGCGGGCTCCGGGAATGACTACCAGCTCAAAATCCTTGTTGGCTTTGATGAGCGCGTTCGCCACTTGCATGGTGGAGGCGGGGTCTACATTATCGTCCAATTCACCGACAACTAACATCAGCGGGCGGCTCAACAGATGGGCGTTTTCTACGTTCGAACCTTCTTTGTATTGTTCGCCTACGGGATAGCCTAACCAAAGCTCGTTCCACCAGATCTTGTCCATGCGGTTGTCGTGACATCCGCAAGCCGAGTAGGCTGCTTTGTAAAACTCCGGATGGAAGAGGACGGCTGTCATTGACTCTTGTCCGCCGGCCGAGGCGCCATAAATGCCTACCCGGTTGATGTCCATATACGGATATTTTTGGGCGGCTGCCTTAATCCAGGCGATGTGGTCGGGCAGGCCGGCATCTTTCAGATTCTTATAACATACATTCTCGAAGGCACGTGAGCGGAAAGAAGTCCCCATACCGTCCACCATGACGACGATGAAGCCTAGTTCGGCAATGGATGTCATATTGCGATTATAAGGGATGAAGGTTTTAGGAACATATTGGTTTCCGGGACCTTGGTAGATGTATTCCAATATGGGATATTTCTTGGTGGGGTCAAAGTTGGTCGGGCGGATAATGATGCCCCACATGTCGGTCTTCCCGTCCCTGCCTTTGGCTGTAAATACTTCCGGAGCTTTCCAGCCTGCGGCTTCCAACCGGCTGATATCGGCCGTTTCCAACGGCATAATCTCCCGTCCGTTGCGTGCGTCACGTAAGACTGCTACGGGTGCTTTGTCCACCATCGAATAGACATCTACCAGATATTTCATGTCATCCGAGAACCAAGCCGTGTGCATCCCTTCTTCGGGCGTGAGGCAAGTAAAGCCCTTTCCATCGAATCCGATACGGTAATAGCGTATGAGGTAGGGGTCTTCGTCGGGCTGCACCCCATTGGCTGAGAAGTAGATCTGCTTGTTCTTCTCGTCCACATGAATCACTTGGCGCACATACCATTCTCCGCGGGTTATCTGGCGTACAGGCTCCGCACCGGTGCGGTCATAGAGGTAAAGATGATTCCAATTGTCACGTTCGCTCGCCCAGATGATGTGGCGTCCGTCCTGCAAGTCGTGGCGATAGCGCAGGGGATAATTGACGTATTTATCGCTTGTCTCTTCGATAATCGGACGTACCCGGCCGGTCTCGGCCGACAGCTCGAGCACGCGATAGACTTGATGGCCGCGCTGGTTGTATTCGAAAGTGATGCTGCGGCTGTCCTTGTCCCAGACGGGTCCCCACACTTCATATTGGTGGGCAAAGAGTTCGGCAGAAGGAATAATCGCCTTGCCCGTTTCTACCTCATAAATGCATGGCACCTTGAAGGGAAGTTCGTCCCCAGGCTTGGCATACTCCTGCTTATGCAACTTGGGTTGTAGCTGGTCGGCAGGCGAGGATTCCACGTAGTAGACGTAGCGTTTCTCTGTGGGGCGTATTTTGCAGGCGGCCACCTTTTTGCTGTCCGGCGACCAGTGGATGTAGGCCGAATAATAGTTGGCCAGCGTGCCGTCTATGCTGAGCTGTTTCTCCTTGCCTGTGGCCAGTTCGCATACATAGATGTTATGATTCTTGATGTAAGCCTTATAGCGTCCATCGGGCGACACCGCAGGCTCAGCTATCTTTTCATCGTCTCGCTCCATCCAGTGACGTTGCGGAGCCGGAGCGGGCAGTTCGCCCTCATCTTTCAGCTTATGATGGTTTGCATCGTAACTCCAGCGGTGATTATTGAATACGAAGCTCAGCTCGCCCGTTTCCTTGTCTACGGAGAGTCGCTCTAAATGCATCGCGTTGGCTTCCACTTTCTTTTGCGAAGCCTGGGTCAAAGCCTCGGCGAGTGCCGGGTGGTCGAACAGTTCGGTTCGTTTCTTGGTTTGAGCGTCCACCACGACATACACACGTCCTTCCGGCGTATGGCGTACGTACCAGAAGCGGTGTGTTCCGTCCACCCAATGCGGTTGCACATTCGAATAATACACGTTGGAAACGCTGAATTTCTCTTGCAGCGCAAAAGCCCGGCGGTAATCCTCCACCGTGCCTTGGGCCATGACTTCTCCGCCCAGGCAGGCGGATAGAAGCAAAGCCGTGAGTCCTGATTTGATACCTTTCATACCCTGTTTTTTTGTTAAGTTGAAAAATGATTCCCAAATGTACGGAATATATTCGGGAAATGAAAAGACGGTGTAGATTTTGTCCAAAGAATGTGTTGTCTTATCTACACTTACCAATCGTTAAATGTGATGATAAGATAGGGCGGAAACGGGTTATTTCCTTTATTTTTGTAGATGGGTAATCAATGTAAAGAGAATTATGAGAAGGAATATCATCCGCTGGACATTGCTTGGGTTGGCTATCGCTTGCGTATCGGAGGTGCGGGCGCAGGAAGACAGTACGCGTTTGCCTAAAGACAGTATTCCCTTACAAGGAAAAGCCGCTCTCTTTCCATCAATGAAAGCGACACTTTCTGAGGATAAATCTTATTACTTTCCTATGACTGAGCCCATGAGGCCTCTTCCGAAGTTTGCTTTGCCCAAGCGGGAGCCGGATTTGCGCTTGCCTTATCAGGAGAATCCTTCGCCGATGTTCAAAGGTGACTTCAGCACGAGTGGACCGATGGTGCGGTGGCGTACGGGTGTGTTGGATGCCCGAGGCAACCAAATTACCATGCCGGGTTTGGGGCGTCTGAATGAGGTGGCTTTTGGCTTTCAACAGGAATTGAACGACCGGCTGGCTTTGCAGGCTACCGCTAACGCCATCAAGCTGAATATGGCTTACTTCACCACTCAGTCTTTCAATTTTTCCGGTGCGTTGGTTTACCGGGCGCAGGACCACTTGTGGTTTACAGCTTTCGGTTCGGTCAGTGCGGGAGGTTTCCCGAACTTGAGCCCTTATGGTTATGGAGGAACGATGGGATTTGACATCACTGACCGTTTCAGCCTCGAATTGGGGGTACAGCGTTATTACGATTCTACCACGGGACGTTGGGAGACGCGTCCTATCGTGATGCCCGGCTATCGCTTCAACAATGGCTTCAAGTTGGAGCTGGATGTTGGTCCGATTCTTTATGAAGTCATCCGCAGTATCGTTATCGACCATAAAGACCGTGGAGGAGGGCCTACGATTCGACCCAATATGCCGGGGTTCAGATGATTATGTCCGCAATTTGCCAAAGCATAGGATGGAAGGCAAAGTAAGTAAGCTTCTACGACCATTTCAACTGGCTTCTATGCCCATTTCACTTAGCTTCTATGACGGTTGAAGCATAGGTGCATTTACGAAAACATTATTTGGTGGAATGTGGATATTCAATTAGATGATATAAATGAAAAAGAGCGCCCACAGGATTCTTGGACGCTCTTCTTGTGTTTAGGCTTTAAGAGTAAGACGTTAGAGTTATTGTTTGCTTTCCGGCATCATAATCAGCACCCGATAGTTGCCTTGCTTCATAACTTCCTGCATGAAAGCGCTGATTTCCTGGGGTGTAATGGATTGGATCAACGCTTCCGCATCGGTGCATACTTCGGTAGGCAGCAGGGCGTGGCCGGCCATTTCCGAACACCAATAGCTGTTTTTGTGTTCTTGTTCGGCAATGGTTTTCACCATGAATTCTTTTATTTTATTCAATTCGGTCTCATCGGTGCGCTGAGCCAGTTGGTTGAATTCGTTACGGATAATCTCCAAAGCACGGTCTTTCTTTTCGGGTTTCACTTGAAAGTTTGTCTCATAAACCAACGGCACATCGGAGAAACGGTTCAGCACGCTTTGTGTGTAGATGCTGTAAACGGCGCCTTCTTTCTCGCGCACTTCGCTCAGGAGCTTGGTGCTGATGAGTTGGGCGGTCATGGAAGCCAACATACGGTTCTTGAACGAATAGGGCATTTGGGCACTTACCATGACGGCTGCACTTCCTTGAGGCACTTCCATGGGCTGGAAGAATTCTTTTTGTTCCTCACCCGCACGGATACCCAAGCCGGAGATATGCTTGATTTCCGCTTTGCGTGTCGGGTCGGACGGCAGAGTGGCCAAATATTGCTCGGCCAAAGTTCTCAGTTCCTGTTCATCGATGTTTCCACTAAAAGCGAAGGTGAAGTCTGCCGCATTGGCCAGTTGTTCACGGACGATACGCAGGATGTTTTCACGGCTGGCCTGTTCGATGTCTTTTACTTCGGGTATATAGTTGCGGGGCGATGCGTACAGGTATTCCTGCAACTTCTTTTGGAAGATGAATTGTGGGTTGAGCCCTTGGTTCTGCAAGATGCCTTTATACAGGTTCTGTTGTGCCGTGAATTCATCGGCTGTGATGTTCAGTGCGGTGAAGTTCATATAAATGAGCTCCATCAAGGTCTTCAGGTCCTTGGGCGTGGTGTTGCCCGAAAGATTGCGGGTATAGTCACTCAACTCGATGTTGACGGCAATCTGCTTGCCTGCCAGCGCCTTGTTCAAGTCCGCATAAGTGAAGTTACCCACACCGTGTTGCATCAGGATAAGTGGCATGAAAGTAAGGTCTTTCGTATATTCGTCGCCATAGACGGATGTGCCGCCTTTGGCAGAGGCTTGGAAAGTGATTTCATCCGCCTTGAAGTCTGTTTTCTTCCAGATGACTTTTACGCCGTTCGATAAGGTCCATTCTTTGGCTCCGAACTCCGGTCGATCGGCTTCTTTCACTACTTTTCCGGCTTGTGGCAATTGGCTGATGAGCGGTTCGTCCTTTACATTGTCCACGTAGGGAGCGATGTCTTCGGCCGATACTTGCTTCAACATTTGTCCCAATTCATCGGCGGTTGGTACGGAGATGCCTTCACGCTCGGGCATCATGGCCACGATGGCGATGTTGTTGTCCGAGACAAGTTGTGCATAAAGTTGGTTGATGGCTTCTACGGGTATTTGGTTGGCCAACACGTTCATCAGTTGGTATTCGGTCTCGATGCCCGGTATGGGAGTTTTATTGAGGAAACCTCTCACGTACGATTCGGCCAGTTTCTTGTTTTCTTGCTGGTTGCGGTTGTTGTAAGCCTTCTCCAATTGAGAGAGGTATTCACTCCGGCAGCGGGCGTATTCAGTGGCGGTGAATCCGCCTCGTTTGGCGCGTAAGGCTTCACGGTAGATGGCTCCCAAGGCCTCGGATACGTTATCATTCTTGGGCAAGGCGAAGTAGATGACCGACTTTTTCGTGCTGGCCACAAGGAAGTTGCCGTGCTGTGTGCCGGCTACGCCAAACTTTGCTTCGGGCTTTTGGCTTAGTTCATGCAGCCTTTGCGAAACCATCATGTCCGCCATGTTCAGCATATATTCAGTGGTGAGGTAGGCCATGCTTCCACGCAGCGAGTCGGGTAGGGCATCATACTTGAACATCAGTTGCACCACGGAGTTGGGTTGTTCCTTGTCCGTGTCGATGGCAATAATAGGCTCTTGATTGTCGGCTACCGGATAGTAGACACGCTCCGCCGGCTGAACCGGTTTCTCGATGGATGCGAACAATTCTTTGATTTTTGCTTCGATACGGTCCACATCTATGTCACCTACTACGATGATGCCTTGCAGATCCGGGCGATACCATTTCTCATAATAATCGCGCAGAGCCTGGTGCGGGAAATTGTCCACCACTGACATGATGCCGATGGGCAGACGGTGTCCGTAGCGGCTGTCGGGGTAGAGCGTCGGGAGAATCTTTTCCATGATACGTTGATTGGGCGGTGTCTGGCTTCTCCATTCTTCGTGAATGACAGAGCGTTCTTCATCGATGGCTTTCGGCTCCAGAAGCAATCCGTCCGCCCAGTCACGCAAAATCAGCAGGCAAGTGTCTTGTACGCCGATGCGTTCGGTAGGTACGCTGGAGATGCGGTACACTGTTTCGTCAATGCTGGTGTAGGCGTTCAGGTTCTGTCCGAACTTCACGCCCACCGACTCCAACCAGGGAATTAGGGTGTTGCCCGGAAAATGTTCCGTCCCGTTGAAGCACATGTGCTCCAGGAAGTGTGCCAATCCGCGCTGGTTGTCTTCCTCTAAGATACATCCCACCTTTTGGGCGATGTAGAAGTCTACCTGGTTCTTGGGAAACTCGTTGTGGCGGATGTAGTACGTCAGTCCGTTGTCCAACGTTCCAATTTTCACTTCCTTATCCGTGGGCACTGGTGGAATTTGTTGTTGCGCTTTCAGTCCTGCGGGCAGGCAGAGGCCTCCCACTATCAGGAGGAATGCCCATTTCAGAATTCGTTTCATTGTTTTTTCTGCTTATCGTTAATGTTTATTTAGAATATTCGCTTGCAAAGGTCACCTTTTTTTTTACATCCGCAAGTCTATGCTTATTTTTCCGTATTGAAACGTTCTGTTTCTTTCAAGATATACCGTTGGTCAGCCTCATTCCATACATACGTCTTCTTATCCGTCACCTGTCCTTGCGCGTTGTAGGTGAAGTCCATTTTCAGAAGCCGTTTCAGATACTTGCCTTCGTTGAGGGTATAGACTTCTTTGTTGGAAAGGCGGTCGCCGTCCATGGTTACGTTATACACAAGGTTGTCAGAAGATACGCCTGCGGCTGAAATAAGAGCAGCCATTACTACATTTGCAATCATAAT
>CALUOV010000099.1 GCA_944322275.1 uncultured Bacteroides sp.
CATGAAGGACATCACAGGAAGCACCATTTGGATATGCACCGGCAGTGCCCTGCTAGTCCTGCTGATACCCTATTATACGAAAGAAAGAACCTAAAAACAAAAAACATGGAACTGAAAAAGATAGAAAAGCAAGCCGTACTTGCTGCAATCCAGCAAAACGACGGCAACATCTCCTACACCGATTTGGAGAAGAGTACCGGATTAGGATTTGTAGAACTGTCTACCGTGATTGGTATATTAGCCAAAGAAAACCGGATACTGATACGCATCAACCACAGTACGGAAAACACCCGCGCCTATAAATCGGCCAGCGAGTTTCTATGCGCCCGATTCATGGACTTACTATTCCTGCATTGCGAACGGGAGCGAAGTGTAGCCTTCTACGCATCCCAATTATGCGTCACGGCTAAATACTTGTCAATCGCAGTCAAGGAAGTCAGCGGCAAATCACCGACCGAATGGATTCGGGAAGAGACCATCAAGATCATCGAGCACATGCTTTGCCATACACAGCATACCATCAAGGAAATCTCCAACCAACTCAACTTCCCGAACACTTCCTTCTTCGGCAAATATTTCAAAGCTCAAAAGGGCATGTCACCTAAACTTTATCGACAAACCTATATCCAATCACTGAGCCTATGATGAGCCTATCCCAAAGGGAGCACTTTCTCCACTTCGCCTTCGAAATTGGGTGTAAAGACCTGCTTGCCCAGGTTCGCTCTGATTTCGTCCACCGACCAGAAACGTCCGCCATCCAATTCGTCACTGGGTTGGATGGCGCCATCGTACACCGTCTTATACGTGAAAACCAGTTCGCGCTCACGAGTAGACTCAAAGACATAATGAGTGACTTGCTGGGGGTTAAAGTCCGTAATCCCCAATTCCTCACGCACTTCACGCCGCAACGCTTGCTCCACGCTTTCACCCAAGTCCACATGCCCGCCTACTGCTGTATCCCATTTGCCGGGCTGAATGTCCTTCCATACGGGACGCTTCTGCAAATAAAGTTCCCCTTTTGAATTAAACACATGCAGATGTACCACCGGATGTAATAATTTACTTCCATTGTGGCATTCACCGCGCGTGGCGGCTCCGATGATGTTTCCTTCTTCATCCACCAAAGGAAACATTTCTTGCTTATTATCTTGGTTCATATCATTTTCTATTAAGGAATCAACAACGACGAGTCGCCATAACTCAGGAAACGGAAATCGTGTGCCAAAGCATAGTTATAAATCGTACGCCAATCGCCCTGCACAAAGGCCGAAACCAGCAGAAGGAGCGTGCTCTTGGGCTGATGGAAATTGGTCACCATGGCTTTCACGATGCGGTACTCATAGCCCGGGGCAATAATGATTTGCGTACTGGTGTGCAAAGTCTCCATGCCGTGACGGTCCAGATAAGAGCGAACTGCCGACAAAGCCTCCACAGCCGTAGGAGCCTCTCCTTCCATTTCGTAGGGTTGCCACTGGCGCACGGGCAATTCCTCTTCCGAAACGTTGGGGTGACTCAAAAGCGTCACACCGATGTGGTAAAGACTCTCAAGCGTCCGCACAGAAGTGGTACCGACAGCTATGGCCTGCCCTCCGTGGGCAATCAACTTGTCTATCGTAGAACGGGATACGGAAATGTACTCCGTATGCATTTCGTGCCCTTCTATCTCCTCACTCTTCACTGGTTTGAAAGTACCCGCCCCCACATGCAGCGTCAGTTCCTCCAAATCGACACCTTTATCATGAAGCGCATCGAGCACACGAGTCGTAAAATGCAGTCCGGCCGTAGGCGCCGCTACCGACCCTTTTATCTTGGAATAAACCGTCTGATAGGTCACCTTGTCACTCTCTTGCGTAGCACGGTTGAGGTAAGGCGGAATGGGCAGTTCGCCAAACACTTCGAGAATATCGGCAAAAGTCACCTCCGGATTGTCCCAACGGAAATCCACCCAATGACTGGTGCCACGACACTCACCCCGCTCGGCGGTCAACGTCAACGTCCGGCCTTTCACCGTCATGTCGCGATGCAATGCTCCTTCCTTCCATTTCTTCAGGTTGCCTATCATGCAAAGCCACGCCACATACCCCGTCTGCTGAAAGTTAAGCGCATAATCGGCCGGAGAAATCGGCTCCAGACAAAAAACTTCGATAAGCGCTCCCGTCTCCTTGCGGAAATGCAGACGGGCTTGAATCACTTTGGTATTGTTAAACACCATCAGTTCACCTGCAGGAATGTAATCGGGCAAAGAGGTAAAAACATCCTCACTCACTTGTCCATGCCGGTAAACGAGCAACTTGGACTGGTCACGCACAGGAAGGGGAAACTTCGCAATACGCTCATCGGGCAAAGGATAGTCGAATTCGCTAATATGAATATGTTTGGGATCTTGTTTCATACACTTAAAAAAGACTTTCTACTATTTTATCCTGCAAAGGTACATATATATTTTGGTATATTTAGCTACCTTTGCACCATTGTATCACACAAAAACACCAAGGAGGAATACCACAATGATTAAGATAGGAGACAAAGTGCGTTTCTTAAGCGAAGTAGGTGGCGGAACGGTCACCGGATTTCAGAGTAAAGACATTGTATTGGTTCAGGACGCTGACGGATTTGACATCCCCATGCACGTGCGTGAATGCGTAGTTATCGAAACGGACAACTACAACATTCCGTTACCGACAGAGAAAGCCGCCCAAGCGGAAAAGAAGCGCAAGGAAGAACGCCCCGCCCGACCTGCCACACCGCAAGTGTCTGAAGAGCCTGCGCACCGTGTGGAAAAGCCCGAAATATCCGTCTACCGCCAACCGGAAATGAAAGGAGGTGATGTGCTCAACGTCTATCTGGCCTTCGTACCGATAGACATCAAAGCCGTCAGCACCACCTCTTTCGAAAGCTACATCGTGAACGATAGTAACTATTACCTTTATTATACTTATTTGGGAGCCGAAGGCAAAGCTTGGACAACACGGTCACATGGTTTGGTAGAGCCTAACACTAAACTTTTCTTAGAGGAGTTTGAAAAAGCGAGCCTCAACGATCTGGAGCGTGTAGCGGTGCAATTCATCGCCTTCAAGGACCGCCGTTCGTTCAGCCTGAAACCTGCCGTGAGCGTGGAATTACGCATCGACACCGTGAAATTCTACAAGCTACACACCTTCCAGCAGACGAATTTCTTCGAAACACCCGCCTTAATGTACGACATCGTAAAGGACGACCGTCCTTCCAAACAAGTTTATGTTTCGGCTGAAGATTTACAAGCCGCCCTCATGCAAAAGAAAGCGGTGGACACGTCCCCAAAGCCACAACCGACACCCAAGCACGGAGGCAAGCAAGACATCATTGAAGTGGATTTGCACATCAACGCCTTGCTGGACGACACACGAGGAATGAGTAACGGGGAAATGCTGAACTACCAGCTCGACAAATTCCGCGAAGTGATGGAACAATACAAGAACAAACGTGAGCAACGCATCGTCTTCATCCACGGCAAGGGAGACGGTGTCCTCCGTCGCGCTATCCTCAACGAGCTGAAACGCAAATATCCGGTCTGCAAGTCACAAGACGCTTCGTTTCAGGAATATGGTTTCGGGGCAACACTCGTGACCATCAAGCAATAAACCACCAATGATGGTCCGTGCTTCGCTCTTCATCAAATACGAAACCTTCCCATGCAAAACTCTTAAGCTGTTCGGGGTGAGCGATGCGGTTTTTAATGAAAAACCGAGTCATCTCGCCCCGACACATTTTGGCATAGATAACTACGGTGACCGGTTTTTCCCCCTTCCATACCTGAAATTCGGGTGTTATCACCCGCACTTCTTGCTCTACCCGCTTCCAGTCGAACAAGTCTTTCATCTCCGCACTGGCCAGATTGAGCAGCACTCCACCCTGACGTTTGATGTCTTCTATGAAAACATCAGTCAACAAAGGTTTCCAATAATCGAACATCGTGATCCCTCTGTTTTCGGGCAAGCGGACGTCTCCCTCCAAACGATAAGGACGAATGCCGTCCAACGGACGAAGCAAACCGTACAAGAAAGATGTAATGCGCAAATGTTCTTGTGCAAAAAGAAAATCGTCCGAGGTAAAATCTTTCGGTGCAACACGTTTGAACACCGCCCCCGTATAAGCACCGATAGCGGGCATCGGGCGATTATCTTCCGAACAGAAATTCTGATACCGCAAACGATTCTCCGCCGCAATCTTCGCATTTACCCGCAACATATCTCCCAACTCAGAAGCCGAATACTGAGCCAAACTTAACGCATGACGTAACGACTCATCCGCAAATTGAGGAGTAGTCATCTCCGGCACACGCAACGCCGAACGACTAGCCATCGTCTTGGCACATGAAATAAACGCAAGCATAACCTATCTACATCTTTATTCTGTTATTTCTATCAAATTGCCTTCCGGTCCCTCTACGCAACTTTCATAATATCCATCACCCGTTGTGCGCGGGCCACTTACAACCGCATATCCATCAGTACGAAGCTGTTCGGTCAATTCGTCCACACGTTCTTTTCCTCCCACACTGAAAGCTATATGAATATACCCCGTCCGCAAGGAAGACTTTTCATCATCTACCCTATCCGGACGTGTCATAATTTCCAACCGCGTCCCATCTCCGAACGACAAAAAGTAAGTTTTCAGTCCGGTCCGCGGATTATGATACATTTCGTTAGAAATCGCATTGAAATAACGCACGAAAAACGCCCGGTTACTTTCCAAATCTTTCACATAAAGAGCCACATGATCCAACCTCATAAAATACCGCATTTATATATTTATCAGCGAAGATATAAAAAATACACTATAAGAAGCCAAACAAAGATAAGGATTTTATTTCGACAAGTCACCCTTTAAGCTTCGCCATGTAAGGCAAAAACATACATAGCATGTTTTCTCCGTATGATTTCATACAAATCCGTACAATTTTAGCAAATGCGCGCCAAGCTTATTTAAGGGTTTAAGAAAGATTTCATATTCTTTTTGCTGAACTTTCAAGACTTTTTGCTACCTTTACGACTTGTTGGAGGAGTGTGGACTTGATACACTCTGACAACGCGTGGCTTGGAAAAAGAAAAAACAATATATAAAATGACTCACAAATGGAATTATCGACCCATTACACCCGAACAGGAAGAGGCAAGCCGGAAGCTGGCAAAAGGATTGGGCATCAGCCCGATACTGGGCCGGTTGCTTATCGAGCGTGGAATTACGACCGTGGCATCTGCCCGGAAGTTCTTCCATCCACAATTGCCCGACTTGCACGACCCATTCCTTATGAAGGATATGGATGTGGCTGTGGCACGTCTGAATCGGGCAATGGGAAGAAAAGAGCGTATTTTGATATACGGAGATTATGATGTAGACGGCACCACAGCCGTGTCGCTGGTCTACAAGTTTATTCAACAGTTCTATTCGAACATTGATTATTACATCCCCGACCGTTATAACGAAGGCTACGGGGTGTCTTTCAAAGGGGTAGACTATGCCGTAGAGACGGGAGTAAGCCTTGTTATAGTATTGGATTGTGGCATTAAGGCCGTGGAGGAAGTGACGTACGCCAAAGAACAAGGCATCGATTTCATTATCTGTGACCACCATGTGCCCGATGAAGTAATGCCACCGGCTGTAGCCATACTGAACGCCAAGCGGCGGGATAATACGTATCCCTATGCCCACTTGTCGGGATGTGGAGTAGGATTCAAATTCATGCAGGCTTTTGCCATCAGCAACGGCATTGAGTTTCACCATCTCATCCCCCTGTTGGATTTTGTAGCTGTCAGCATCGCTTCGGACATTGTTCCTATTATGGGCGAGAACCGCATTTTGGCTTACCACGGCTTGAAGCAAATCAACTCCAACCCCAGTGTAGGCTTGAAAGCCATCATTGACGTGTGCGGACTGACGGACAAAGAAATCACCATCAGCGATATAGTCTTTAAGATAGGTCCCCGCATCAACGCTTCGGGACGTATTCAAAATGGAAAAGAAGCCGTCGACCTGCTCACAGAAAAAGATTTTACCACAGCGTTGGAGAAAGCCGGGCAAATAAACCTATATAACGAAACACGAAAGGACCTGGACAAAAGCATGACCGAAGAGGCTAATCGCATTGTAGAAAATCTGGAAGGACTGGCCGACCGACGCTCCATCGTCCTCTACAATGAATCGTGGCACCGAGGTGTCATCGGCATCGTTGCGTCACGCCTGACGGAGATTTATTATCGGCCGGCTGTAGTTCTGACACGCACCAACGATCTGGCTACCGGCTCAGCGCGTTCCGTATCGGGATTCGATGTCTACAAAGCCATCGAATATTGCCGTGACTTATTGGAAAATTTCGGAGGACATACGTATGCCGCCGGACTTTCCATGAAGGTAGAAAACGTACCCGCCTTCACCAAGCGTTTCGAGGAGTTTGTCTCCCAACACATCTTGCCCGAACAGACGTGCGCCGTTATCGACATTGATGCTGAGATTGACTTCAAGGATATCACGCCTAAGTTCTTCAATGACTTGAAGAAATTCAACCCTTTCGGCCCGAAGAACGAGAAGCCCGTTTTCTGCACCCATCATGTGTATGATTACGGCACGAGCAAAGTCGTAGGACGTGACCAGGAACACATCAAACTGGAGTTGGTCGACAACAAGTCGAACAATGTCATGAACGGAATCGCTTTCGGACAAAGCTCACACGTGCGCTACATCAAGACTAAACGTGCTTTCGACATCTGCTATACCATCGAGGAAAACTCCCACAAACATGGTGAGGTACAACTTCAGATAGAGGATATCAAACCTAGCTAAGGACCATGCCCGACTACGCATCCATACTCAAGCAATATTGGGGTTACGACTCTTTCCGGGGCATACAAGAAGACATCATCCGAAGCATCGGCCAAGGACATGACACCTTGGGTCTGATGCCTACGGGTGGAGGTAAATCCATCACTTTCCAGGTGCCCGCTTTAGCACAAGAAGGCTTGTGTCTGGTCATTACACCACTCATTGCCTTGATGAAAGACCAAGTGCAAAACCTAAAACAACGAGGTATACGAGCATTGGCCATCTATTCGGGCATGTCGAAACAGGAAATACTTGTCACACTGGAGAATGCCATTTTTGGCAACTACAAGTTTCTCTATATTTCTCCAGAACGATTGGCCACGGATATTTTCCGTGTCAAGCTGGCCAAAATGAAAATCAGCATGATAACCGTAGATGAGAGTCATTGTATCTCACAATGGGGATACGATTTCCGTCCCGCTTATTTGAAGATTGCAGAAGTGCGTCACATGCTCCCAGGAGTTCCAGTCCTTGCCTTGACGGCCACCGCCACTCCCGAAGTGGTGAAGGACATTCAGAAACGCCTGGAATTCAGAGAAGAAAATGTTTTCCGCATGAGCTTTGAGCGTACGAATCTGGCTTATGTAGTACGCCGTACAGATAATAAGCCTAAGGAACTTTTACACATTCTCCAACGGATGCCGGGCAGTGCCATCATCTATGTACGTAACCGCCGACGTACCAAAGAAGTCACCGAATTCCTTACAAAACAAGGCATCACCGCCGATTTTTACCATGCAGGTCTGGACGATGCCACAAAAGACATCCGCCAACAACGTTGGCAGAAAGGAGAAAGCCGTGTCATGGTAGCCACCAATGCGTTCGGTATGGGGATTGACAAACCTGACGTACGCTTAGTAATACACATTGATTTACCCGATTCGCTGGAAGCCTATTTTCAAGAGGCCGGTCGAGCCGGTCGTGACGGACAAAAGGCATACGCCATTATCCTATATAATAAATCCGACAAAACGACACTCCACAAGCGCATCTCCGACACATTTCCGGAGAAAGACTATATATTAGATGTGTACGAACACCTGCAATACTATTATCAAATGGCGATGGGCGATGGGCAAGGCTGTGTACGCGAATTTGACATCGAGGATTTCTGCCGCAAGTTCAAGTACTTCCCCGTGCCCGTAGACAGTGCCTTGAAGATATTAACACAGGCCGGCTACATCGAATATACCGATGAACAAGACAATGCCTCGCGCCTGCTTTTCACCATCGGACGAGAAGAGCTCTACAAGTTGCATAACCTGGGCGAAACGACCGACCGACTGATACAAACCGTGCTACGCTCGTACACAGGCCTGTTCACCGACTATACCTTTATCAACGAAGATTTTCTTGCTATTTGTACTAATTTAACACGCCAGCAAGTGTACGAATCTTTAATCAAGCTTGCCAAATTGCGCATTGTCAGCTACATACCCCGAAAAAAAATCCCTTACATAATCTACACCCGCGAACGGATGGACACTAGCCAAATGCGTATCACACCAGACATTTACGAAGAACGGAAAGCCCGATACGAACGACGCATCCAAGCCATGGTGGAATATGTGGAAGAGGACCTGATCTGTCGTAGCCGTATGCTTTTGCGCTATTTCGGTGAAAAGAACGAACATAATTGCGGATTATGTGACACCTGTATCCAACGCACACGTACAACTCGGACTCCCGCCCCTGTCTTACAAGCCGAAGATGTCTACCAGGCTCTGTCTGGAGAACCGCTTACCCCGGCCGAATTAGAAGAAAAACTAAATGCCGACAAAGACTTGATTAGTGAACTTTTACACCAATTGGCCAATGATAACCGCATAAATACCCAAAACGGTATGCTGCAAATTCGGAAATAAATCACTATTTTTGTCCCATTATCAAAAAATATACGATTATGGGATTTTTCAAATCATTCTTCTCCGGAAAGCCAGACAGCCCCGAAGAAGAGCAGCAAAAAAGCAAGCAAAAGAATTTTGACATATTCAAGTACGATGGCATGCGCGCCCAACGCATGGGACGAACAGACTACGCCATCAAATGTTTCACCGAAGCCCTGGCCTTGCAAGAAGATTTTGAGACCATAGGTTACTTGGTACAGACTTACATGCAAATCAATCGCCCCGAAGAAGCCCGTCCCTTGTTGGAGCGTATGGCTCAATTGGAACCTGAACACCTTTCCACGTTTCTAAATCTGGCCAACGTCTGTTTCACCTTAGAAGATTATCCCGCTATGGCCGAAGCTGCCCGCAAAGCCATCGCCATCGAAGAAGGAAATGCCATGGCTCACTTTCTCCTTGGTAAAGCCGACAATGGGCTGGGTAACGACCTGATGTGTATCGCCAACCTCACCAAATCCATCGCCTTAGACTCCGATTTCACCGAAGCCCGCCTGCTACGTGCTGAAGCCTTGATAAAAATGTGCCAATACAAAGAGGCTATGCAAGACATTGACGCTATTTTGGCGAAAGATCCAGAGGACGAAAGTGCCTTGTTGCTCAGAGGACAGATAAAGGAAGCCACAGACCAACCCGAAGAAGCTGAAGCAGACTTCCGCAAGATAACGGAATTGAACCCCTTTAACGAGCAAGCCTACCTCTGCTTAGGGCAATTACTCATCGCACAAAAGAAGCTGACCGAAGCCATCGCCCTCTTTGACGAAGCCATTGAGTTGAATCCCAACTTCATCAAAGCTTACCACGAACGCGGACGCGCCAGACTCCTGAACGGAGACAAGGACGGAGCCACTGAAGACTTGAAAAAGGAATTGGAACTGAATCCCGAAGAAGCTGAAGCCCTCACCGGCAAATACCGCAATCAACCGGAAGGCATGCGACAAACTGATATTTTAGGACTATAATATAAAAAACATGAAACGACATTGTAAATGGACGCCCCAAGTAGTTTTGGCATTGTGTTCAGTTATTGCCCTCAATACCAATGCCCAAGTAGTAAAAAACGAACGGCTTTTGTCATTCGAAGAAGAACAAGTGCC
>CALUOV010000100.1 GCA_944322275.1 uncultured Bacteroides sp.
CGCCGCCCAGGATGTCGGGGATAATCTTGCAGAAAGCCCGCGGGAAGATACCCTTGTCGATGTTCTTGATGGCGTTATGCACGTCTTCTTTCGATGCGCTCACGCCGCGCATCATGTATCTCTGGTTGCTCATAATGATGGTGTATTTAATTCTTTATTTACTTGTGCAAAGGTAACGATTATTCTTCATTTCCGTCCGTTTCTTCCTGCTTTTCTTCTATTTCCCCGTCCAAAGAGAAGAGTTCCACGTCCTGCACCATGGGGCGGATGACGCGGTTGCCGTAAGTCCGTTGCCGTTCGGGCAGGAACTGGATGCGGATGGCCTTGATTTGCTTGCGGCTCACCTCCTCGGGCGTGTCGACCCCGCGTCCGGCGCACGAAAGCTTGAAGAAGAACGAACCCAGCCCATCGATGTGAACCGGACGCCCGGTGTTCATAAAGTCGGACATCACCGTGGGCAGGCAACGCAACACCAGGTGCACGTCGCCCGGCGAGGCGGTGCTCATTTCGGCGATGCGTTCGGCCAGCTCCTGCGTATTTACCGGAGTGCTCGAAAGTGTGATTGCACGCGGAAACCACTTCAGCTTTCCGCCTATTTTCAGACAACATTTCTTGAAATACATATTCCTTTCTCCTATCTTTAAATGGTTGATATACAGTTTTCTTCTTTGCTCTTCGCCTGCTTCAGGCCGCTTCATCCGGCACCTCAATCGGCCTTGCCCCCTGCCTCAATGTCTGATATAAGCCTTTTAGATTGTAAATGAAGTAGGGGGAAAGTGAGGTTGAGGTGCTGACAGAGGTCGGCTGAGGTGGTGGATGATTGGGCGAAGGGGGGAGATATATGTGTGATTTATGATAAAAAAAAACGGACTATATATTTGCTTTTATGCTTTGGAATGTTTATATTCGCACCATAAAAACCATAAACAACAGTCGATTATGAAGAAACATTGGTTAATGAAGGTTTGGGGCATGATGCTGGTAGGGTTGTGCCTCATGGCGGGTTGCTCGGACGATGAGTCGGCTCCTGTGGTTCTGACTGACCCGGCGGAGATGACGGCACATTCGTTTTATGTAGCTGAGGGAGATTTGGACATTCTGGTGAATGGCGACAAGCTGGCCGATGGGTATGTCAGTTTCGAACCGGTGGAGGGCGACTCTACGCAGTTGTTGATGACCATCGGCAACATAGTGATCGCCCACGAGGCGCAGGCTCTGGTGAATATCACGCCGGGCGAAGGGGTGGTGACCTTTGAGGGTACCAACGAAAGGTTGCTTCAGACAGGCTATTCCGTGCAAGTGAGTGGTACGTATCGTGCCGAAGGCGAGGCTTCCGTCAGGCAGTTGCAAGTCGAATGTGAGCTGACGGTAGGCCAGTCGATGCTGGAGGTGCCTTTTGAATATCACTTTGCGAAGGGCGTTTTGGATGTCCAGTCGGGTCCTGGAGGTTTCGTGGAGTGGCAGGGGCAGACGTGGGAGAAGTGGGACTTCATCCAGTCAGTTTTGGACAAGATAGTCGGGCGCATTGCCAAGGAGGTGACGGACTTGAAGTTGATGTTTCATGGCGATGGTACGTTCGACACGTGGCTGAAGCGTGCCGGTCAGGCGGATTATGAGCCATGGATGACGGCCCGCTTCTGGATAGAAGGTCAGACGATGTATTGGTATCTGACGCCCGAACAGCACACGCAGTTCTGCGAGCAGTGGTTGGGGCCGCTGACGTTCGAGTCCATTTCGCCTTTCCGGCGGATTGAAGCTTCGGAGACGTTATATGAGTTGCCCATTTTGTTTTGGGGCGGTTCTGAGCAATTCGACTGGACCATTTGGAATCCGAATCGCTACGCGGCGTTGGATTTATATTTGAAAGGCCGGGGCATGGAAGGCTTGACGGAGGAAGAGCGGCAGGAGATGGAGCTGTTTGGCCAGGTGTTGCGCGATGTGGAGGATCCGACGTACTGGATGGCTTGGAACATTAAATTGTATTCGGAGCCGATATCACCGAATGATCCGGACTGGAATCGGTAAAGGCAGGCGTATAAAGAAATCACCGGAAGTGCTTCTTTATGGAAGTGTTTCCGGTGATTATTTGTTTAGGTCTTGTTGTCAGAATTCTACGGTCGGCGCGACTTCCGCTCCCTCTTGTGCCTCGAAGTAGGCGCGCTTGTCGAAGCCGAAGAGGCCGGCCAGGATGTTCTTGGGGAAACGGCGGATGGCGGTATTGTAGGCTCGGGCGGCATCGTTGAAGTTCTTGCGGGCTACGTTGATGCGGTTCTCGGTGCCTTCCAGTTGGGCCTGCAGTTCCAGGAAGTTCTGGTTGGCCTTCAGGTCGGGATAGTTCTCGGTGATGGCCAGCAGTTTGCCCAGCGCGGAGGCCAGTTGGCCTTGGGCGGCTTGGTATTCGGCCAGCTTTTCCGGTGTGAGGTCGGTGGGGTCCACCTTGATTTGCGTGGCTTTGCTGCGTGCCTCGATGACGCCTTGCAGGGTCTCCTGCTCATGCTCGGCATAGCCTTTGACGGTGTTCACCAGGTTGGGGATGAGGTCGGCGCGGCGCTGGTACTGCGTCTCCACGTTGGCCCACTGGTTGCTTACTCCTTCGTCCATGCCGACGAGGTTGTTGTATCCGCTTACGCCCCAAATGGCCAGCAGGGCGATGACTGCGATAACGATGATGGTTGTTGTCTTCTTCATACTTTTATTGGTTTGTATCGTCTGTTAATAATTGTCGTAACACTTCCGGGTTTCTCCGGGTATCCCATACCAATTCTATAAAGATATTGTTGTCTCTGATTGTGTAGAAGATTTTGCAATGCCTTTTAATGATGTATCGGTATCGTGTTCCCTCTTCCTTGCTCCCTATAGTGGGAAAGATGAGTAGGTATCGGGTTTCCTGATAAATCTCCATTCTTATCTTATCGGCCGTTTTCTTTCCGGCAGTAGCTTCATAGAATTTATAGATTCCGTGCAGGCTGTCCCGTGCCTGTTGTAACCAATATATCACCATGACTTCATGTCTTCTAAAAGTTCTTCGTCTGTGAGATATTGTCCGGCTTTGTATTGCTCCTCGGCTTTATCCATCAGTTGCTGGAATAAGGGCTGTGGGATGGAATGGTATTCTTCTTCCTGCCCACGGATGATGCTGCAAGCCTCAGCAAGTTTTTGCAAGGATTCTTCTGTATTGAAGTGATTGATGATTTCCCGTACAAGTATCATCTTGCGGCTGTCTAATTCGGCTGTTGTCATATCATTGTCTTTTTTATTGTTCTTTGCAAATGTAATGATTAATAGTGAACGGGGGTATTTCTTCCTTTAAAATCTGGAGCCTGCCCCTCCGCCGCCTCCGCTTCCTCCTCCGAAGCTGCCACCGCTGAAGCCGCCTCCGCTTCCTCCTCCGAAGCTGCCACCGCTGAAGCCGCCTCCGCCACCGAAGCCACCGAAACCTCCACCTCCGAAGATGACGGGACCTCCCCAGCCCCCGCCTCTATGTCCACGGTTGTTGCTCTGTCCGTGCTGTTCGCGACGCTTGACGATGTGTCCGCAGTTCTGGCAGATGTAGGTGACTTCTTCTGTTTTCACTCCATCGTGGAAGGAGATAGTTTGGCTGCCTGCACGTTGCAGCTTGTGCTTCTTGCAGTGGGGGCAACGGGTGGCACGGCGTGCGGCCGCCACGATGGTGTAGATACCCGCTACAATGATGAGCAGGAAGAGGAAGATGACGGTACCCAATTCGCCGTCGTCTGCGCTGTCTGTGCCGTTGTTCTCCATCGAACCGTCCAGCCGGGCGCAAGTGGCGCGGATACCGGCCAACATGCCTTCGCTCCAGCGTCCGTCCTTCAGGTAGGGTATCATGTAGCGGGTTTGGATGCGCTTGCAGATGGCGTCGGGTAGGGGGCCTTCCAGTCCGTAGCCGGTGTAGAACTGGATGCAGCGTTGGTCGGTGACGAGCAGGATGACCAGCCCGTTGTCCTTACCTTTCTTGCCCACGCCCCACGAGTTGAGCAGCTTGTGGCAGAAGTCGAAACACTCCGTCTCGCCGATGCTCGGCACTACGGCCACTACGGTCTCTATTCCTGTCTGTTGCTCCAGGCGGTAGAGCATGCGGTCTATACTGTCCGTGACAGCGGAGCTTATGATGCCTTCGGGGTCGCACAAGTAACGGTATTTGTTCTGAATGTGCACCTTAGGCAGGTTGTCGGGGGTGTATATTTTCTCTTGCGCCTTCGGATAGAGCGGCAGGCACAGAAGTAGGATGAGTAGCGGTATGATTCGTTTCATGTGATCCTTGTATTATGTTTCGGTGGCTAAGATACGGCTTTTGCGTGAGTTATCGGATATATTTGTCCACAAAATCCTGTACACGGCGTGTATACTCTGTTTTGTTCTCCTTGTAGGATACGGCATGTACCGCGCCCGGCACCAGCCATAACTCTTTAGGCTCCGGTTTGGCCTCGTAGAGCGGATGTACCATCCAGGTAGGCACAAACGTGTCGGCATCGCCATGGATGAAGAGCATGGGCAAAGCGCACTTTTTCACCTGCTCCAGCGCTGATGCTTCGCGAAAAGCCCATCCATATTTGACGCTGCATAGCCAGCTGGCCACATTGAGTAACGGGAAGCTGGGCAGGCCGAATTGGTTTTTCAGCTCTCCTTTGAATTCGTCCCATACGCTGGTGTATCCGCAGTCTTCCACGAAGCATTTGGGTGGGCGGACGTTCATCGAAGATACATCACCGGAAAGCATCATGGTGGTGGCCGCGCCCATGGAAATGCCGTGTACGACCATTTCTATGCTATCACCGAAGAGTTCATGAGCTTTGACCAACCAGCGTTGTACGTCGAGCCGGTCCAACCATCCCATCTGTGCAGCCTCTCCTTCGCTTTGTCCGTGGGCATGAAGGTCGGGCAGCAGAATGTTGTATCCCAACTGCCGACTGTACAGGTAGCCGATGGGCAGCATCCGCACGGCATTGTCCGTATAGCCATGAACGATGACGGCCGTCTTCTTTGTGGGGCGTGCCGCATGGACGTAGAGGGCATGCAGGCGCTCTTCTCCCTCGCCGGTGAGGAAGGTGTCCCACAAGGCATCGGCCGTCCGCAGACTGTCTACCCAAGGTTTCAGTTCGGGGTATTCCTTATATATATAGGTATAGGAGCCGGGTATGTCACGACTGCGTGTCTCCAGGCCTTCGGGGCGCAGAGCATAGTTCAGCATATAGTAGCCTGCCCCCATCAGCAAGGCGATGATAACCAAAGACGTGATGAGGGTGCATTGAATGAACCGTTTCATGGTCAGCATCATCTACGTTTACCGTTGCCAGATTTCCCATGCCGCAAACGCCTGCAGCAGCAGCATCTCCAGCCCGTTCTTCACCGTAGAGCCGTGCATGCGCCCTTTCTTCATGAAGAGGGTCTCATTGGGATTGTACAGCAGGTCGTAAAGCAGGTGGCCCGGAGTCAGTTGGTCGTAAGGTATTTCGGGACATTCGTCCACTTTGGGATACATACCCACGGGGGTGCAGTTGACGATGACGGTATGTTCTGCCATGATTTCGGGTGTCAGCTCCTGGTAAGTCAATACATCGTTGTTCCGCTTGGTGCGCGATACATAGGTGCTCTCTACGCCAAGGTTTTCCAACCCGTGATAGATGGCTTTCGATGCGCCTCCGGTACCCAGCACTAAGGCTTTCTTGTGTCGTGGCTGCAATAACGGCTCGATGGATTGGGTGAAGCCGATGATGTCCGAGTTGTATCCCACCAACTTGATTTTCCCTTTGGCCTGACGGATGATTTTGATAACATTCACGGCGCCGATCTTGGCCGTGTCCTTGTCCAGCTCGTCCAGGTAGGGGATGACCTGTTCCTTGTAAGGGATGGTGACGTTCAGCCCGCACAGGTCGGGGTTTTCGTCAATTACTTCCATGAAGTCCTCGATACGGGGGATTTCAAAGTTGACATACTCTGCGTCGATGTTCTCTGCCTGGAACTTCTCGTTGAAGTAGGTGATGGAGAACGAATGTTTCAGCGGATAGCCGATTAAACCGTATTTGTCCATGATGAAAGATAAATGTATGGGTTGTTTCTGTAATCGTTGTTTATTAAACTGTCATTCTTCAACAGTCATTTTACCGACCAACGTCCGTATCACTTTCCCTATCTGCAGGTCGGGATATTGGTCTTGGTATGTTTGCGTCAAGTCTTCGTATATCCAAAGCGTATAGCCGTCCGTGGGGGAGTGGACGGCAAACACGTCATAACTCATCCGCACGTCTTGGCCCAGTTCGATTTCCCATGCCATATAGCATTCGATTTGGGCATCGGGCGGGTAGGACTGATATTTGTCGGTGATGTCTTGGGTGAACTCTGCAAAGTTGACTATGCGCTTTATGGTCAAGGTGCCTCCTATTATCGCTCGGTTGTCAGAATCTAACCATCTCAATACGCCTTTATCACCTTTGGAAATGACGGACGATGGGCAGTCAAGCTGAAGGCTGCATCCGATTTGGTAAGGAGCTGTTTGCAGGTCGGCGTGTATACCGGTCTTGTCTTCGGCATCGATATAGAAGTCAGCATCAACGATGCTCCACGAACTGCGGCTCCAGGCCGGGGAAGTGCCGGGCTCTTTAGTCAGAAGGAATGTGGGAGACTCCTGCTCCACTCCGTTCAGGTAAAAATGGCGTGTGATGTCGGGATTGTTCCCATGCCAGTCTAAGCGGCTGGAGAAGGTGATGACATCGGTGGTGCCGTCGCCCCAGTCCAGTGTGAGGGTTTCGTTGTCGTACGTGTCGGTTCCGTCCAGTTCGCCGAAGAAAAGCATGTAGCGTCCGTCTGCTGTTATAAAGGTTTGCAAACCTCGCAATACAGCTAAGTACTCTCTCGTTTGGGCTACCTGTTCGTTCAGTTTATACTCTTTCCCTTGATAGATAGCTTTGATGTCTTGCTCCAGAATGTGCCCCTCGGTCAGCGGGTTGAGCAGGTCGTTGCCTTCGGCGTCCTGCACGGCGATGATGAAGTTGATGGGGGCGAAATCCCAGATGATGTCGTCGTTTCCCCCATTGCTCTCGCTGCACGAAGTGAGGAAGAAGGCTTGACACAGGATGATGCCTATGCACAATGAAAATAAAGCATTCGTTTTCATGAAATCTGGTATTAAGGGTAAATATTCATTTCGTTGCCATATACAGCGTACAGAGGCCGAACGTCAGCCGGCGGAAGCTGACCTGCGAGAAGCCGGCGCGGCGGATGCTTTCCTGCATCACTTCGCCCTGCGGGAAGGCGCGGATGCTCTCCGGCAGGTAGGTGTAGGCGCTGTCGTCGTGCGAGATGGTGCGCCCCATGACGGGCATGGCCACTCGGGAATAGAGGGCGAACAGCTGCTTCATGGGGAACCGGGTAGGGGTGGAAAGCTCCAGAATGACCAGATGACCGCCCTGACGGAGCACGCGGCACATCTCCGCCAGCCCCCGGTCCAGGTGCTCGAAGTTGCGCACACCGAAGGCTACGGTGACGGCATCGAACGAGGCATCGGGGAACGAGAGCGCCTCGCAGTCCTCACGTTGGAAGTCGATACGGGTAGCCAGCCCCGCCTGTTCCACCTTCCGGCGCCCCACCTGCATCATGCCTTCGGACAGGTCGATGCCCGTGAGCGAGGCGGATGGCAGCATCCGGCAGGCCAGTATGGCAAAGTCGCCCGTGCCCGTGGCCACGTCCAGCACCAGCCCGGGGCGGAAAGGACGCAGCCAGCGGATGGCACGGCGGCGCCACATGCGGTCGATGCCGAGCGACATGAGGTGGTTCAGCCGGTCGTACGACGGGGCGATATGGTCGAACATCCGTTCCACTTGCTCGGCCTTCTTGCCGTTCTGCCCGTAGGGCTTGACTTTCTCTTGGGGGTAGTCCATATTGATAGCAAAAAATCATTACACGTAAATCTGACGCTCATTATCCCGACCTGACAACCGGACATTCCCGAAATCCCCCGCCAGAAGGGCTTCTGAGGGGGGCGAAAGTACCCCACGCGTGGGGTATCATCGAGGGTCACGCGTGGGGTACAAAAGACAACCACGCATGGGGTAGACAGGGCGTTATTTGCTTAGATAATTCGTTACATTCCGCTCGATGCGCGTGGCGATGTTCTCGGTGTCCTGCGGCACGAACTTCTCGCCCGTGATGTGCTCGTAGAGCTCCACGTAGCGGTCGCTGATGCTGCGCACGATGTCGTCCGTCATCTCGGGCACCTGCTGGCCTTCCTTGCCTTGGAAGCCGTTGTCCATCAGCCATTCGCGCACGAATTCCTTCGAGAGCTGGCGTTGCGGCTCGCCCTTGGCGAAGCGTTCCTCGTAGCCTTCGCTGTAGAAGTAGCGGCTGGAGTCGGGCGTGTGTATCTCGTCCATCAGGTAAATCTTGCCGTCGTGCTTGCCAAACTCATATTTGGTGTCCACTAGGATGAGGCCGCGTTCGGCAGCTATCTCCGTTCCGCGCTGGAAGAGGCGCAGCGTGTAGTCCTCTAGCATGGCGTATTCCTCGGGCGTGCAGAGGCCGCGCTTCAGGATTTCGGCGCGGGAGATGTCGGCATCGTGCTCGCCTATTTCGGCCTTGGTGGTCGGGGTGATGATGGGTACGGGGAACTTCTGGTTCTCCTTCATGCCTTCGGGCAGGCGGACACCGCAGATTTCACGCACACCGCTCTTATAGGCGCGCCAGGCCGAACCGCAGAGGTAACCACGAACTATCATCTCCAGCGGGAATCCTTCGCAAAACACGCCTACGGTCACCATCGGGTCGGGTGTGGCCAGCTTCCAGTTGGGGCAGATGTCTGTCGTGGCGTCGAGGAACTTGGCGGCTATCTGGTTCAGTATCTGTCCCTTGAAGGGGATGCCTTTGGGCAGGATGACGTCGAAGGCCGAGATGCGGTCCGTAGCCACCATGACAAGTTTCTCACCATTGATGTTATACACATCGCGCACTTTCCCGTGATATACGCTCTGCTGTCCGGGGAAGTTGTAATTGGTTTCAGTTAATGCTTTCATATCTATATATATTAGTTAGACATATTTTGTTCTTTTCTATGCAGTTCACGCTCTGCCTTCTGCTCTTTTTCATACTTGTCATACGCTTCGACGATGCGCGTCACGAGCTTATGCCGCACGATGTCTTTGTGGTTCAGTTCGATGAAGCTGATGCCTTTCACTCCTTTCAGGATACGTACGGATTGCACCAGTCCGGATGTCTGCGAGGCAGGGAGGTCTATCTGCGTCATGTCACCCGTCACAATCATCTTGGTGTTCATGCCCATGCGGGTAAGGAACATCTTGATTTGGGCCGTGGTAGTGTTCTGTGCCTCGTCGAGGATGACTACGGCATCGTTCAGCGTCCGTCCGCGCATAAAAGCCAATGGAGCTATCTGTATGACGTTCTGATCCATGTATTCCTGTAGCTTGGCGGCAGGTATCATGTCTTGCAGTGCATCGTACAAGGGTTGCAGATAAGGGTCTATCTTCTCTTTCATATCGCCCGGCAGGAAGCCCAGTTTCTCACCGGCTTCCACAGCGGGGCGGCTCAGGATGATTTTCTTTATCTCCTTGTTCTTCAAGGCGCGAACGGCCAAGGCGATGGCGGTATATGTTTTTCCTGAACCGGCAGGGCCGATGGCAAACACCATGTCGTGTTCACGGAAAGCGTCTACCAGTTTCTGTTGGTTTTCGCTGCGCGGGATGATGGGTTTGCCCGTAACGCTGAATACGATGACGTTGCCGCTCTTTTCCGCCTGCGGAGCATTTCCCTTGATGATGTC
>CALUOV010000101.1 GCA_944322275.1 uncultured Bacteroides sp.
GCAACCAGTTCGTTGTTGTTGCGTGCCTGAAAGTCTTTCCACGTAAAGTCATTGTCCTTGGTCTCCGGAGCGTTGGCAGTCAGCACATAGCGCAGCACGTCCTGCTTGCCGGGGAAGTCTTGCAGATACTCGTGCAGCCACACGGCCCAGTTGCGCGAAGTAGAAATCTTGTCACCTTCCAGATTGAGGAACTCATTGGCAGGCACATTGTCCGGCAGGATATACGACCCTTCGGCCTTCAGCATAGCTGGGAACACAATGCAGTGGAATACGATGTTGTCCTTGCCGATGAAATGGATAAGGCGCGTCTCCGGGTCTTTCCACCACTTCTCCCAATCCTCAGGAAGCAGCTCTTTTGTGTTGCTGATGTAACCGATGGGGGCGTCAAACCATACGTAGAGTACTTTTCCATCCGCTCCTTCTACCGGAACGGGAATACCCCAATCCAAGTCACGGCTCACGGCACGAGGTTGAAGCCCCATGTCGAGCCACGACTTGCACTGCCCGTACACATTGGGACGCCACTCCTTGTGGTCTTCCAGAATCCATTGGCGAAGCCATGCCTCGTGCTTATCCAAAGGTAAGTACCAGTGCTTCGTCTCCTTCATCACCGGTTCGCTTCCACTGATGGCACTCTTCGGGTTTATCAATTCTGTAGGACTGAGTGTCGAACCACACTTTTCGCACTGGTCGCCGTAGGCACCCTGAGCATGGCAACGGGGGCATTCGCCCGTAATGTAGCGGTCGGCTAGAAAGGTTTTCGCTTCCTCGTCATAATATTGCATGGAGGTTTTTTCGATGAATTCCCCCTTGTCATACAACTTGCGGAAAAAGTCCGATGCCGTCTGGTGGTGCACCTTAGAGGTGGTGCGTCCGTACACATCGAACGAAATGCCGAATTCCTCGAACGATTTCTTAATTAGTTCGTGATAGCGGTCCACGATGTCCTGGGGTGTGCAGCCTTCTTTCTTGGCACGGATGGTGATAGGCACTCCGTGTTCGTCACTTCCGCCGATAAAAATGACGTCCTCTTTCTTCAACCGGAGATAGCGGACATAGATGTCGGCAGGCACATAGACCCCTGCCAAGTGTCCGATGTGTACCGGGCCGTTGGCATAAGGCAGAGCCGAGGTCACGGTAGTACGTTTGAATTTCTTTTCCATATTATAATTAGGTTTTATCTGATATAGCGCTTGATAATGTGTGCACAAAGATAGTGGTTTTTCTGCCAAAAAACTGCATTTTTCCCATTTCTTTCCAGATTCGCCTCCATATCTTTGCAATGAAAATTAGAAAGAAAAGGAATGTTGTATAATTTAAAAAGATTAAAGAGACCTATGAAACTGAAGAATTTAGTATTAGGAATGGCATTGGGATTGCTGCCTTTGGGATTGCAAAGTTGTGATGACGATGATGATAAGGATATTATAGCCGATGCCCAGTTGGCAAGTGCTTTCGAAGCGCAATTCCCCGATGTGGACGCACGCTTTGTGCAATGGGAATGGGACGGACGGCGCAACGCTTACGAAGCTGACTTTTGGGAAGATAATTATGAGAAAACGGCTTGGTTCTCCAGTGGTTATGTATGGCAGATGACCGAAACCGACCTTAATCCGCCTTATGCGGAAGTGCCTTCGGCTGTGCTTGACGCGGCTTACGCTGAGCAACCGGATTATCGAATAGAAGATGTTGACTTTATTGAAACGCCCACGAACGATTATTATGTGGTAGAAATGGAGCGAGGCGAGCGTGAAATCTATCTGAACATTGAAGAGGACGGACGCGTCTTTTAATGATATGTGAGCTAACCTTACTGTTAAATCTGTTAATAATGATGGCCCGTATATTTGCCGTGAGGCGTGTACGGGCTTTCCATTTGTTTATACCTGAGCGAGACATTGCGGACTTTGGGGTGATTCGATTCTTTCCATGAGAATTTGTCATTCTGTATAAAAAGAGTATATTTGTGCAATGATTAATGGTATAAATGGTACGAATATGATAAACGAACAGCTTCTGCATCCGTCTAGTATTGTAGTAGTAGGTGCGTCAAACAATGTCCACAAGCCCGGTGGAGCCATCTTGAAAAATCTGATAAGTGGCGGATATGCCGGTGAATTGCGTGCGGTGAATCCAAAGGAAACCGAAGTGCAGGGAGTGAAGGCTTATTCCGATGTACATGCCTTGCCCGATACGGATTTGGCCGTGCTGGCCATACCTGCCGCCTTGTGTCCCGATGTTGTGGAGGTGTTGGCTTCTGAAAAAAATGTCCGTGCTTTTATCATCTTGTCTGCCGGATTTGGTGAAGAAACGCATGAAGGTGCGTTGCTTGAAGACCGGATACTGGATGTCGTTGAACGATATGGCGCTTCACTTATCGGCCCTAATTGCATCGGCTTCATGAATGCTTGGCATCATAGCGTGTTCAGTCAACCCATTCCTCAACTGCATTCTCAAGGGGTAGACCTTATATCCAGCTCCGGCGCTACGGCGGTGTTTATCTTAGAGAGTGCCGTTACAAAGGGGCTTCCTTTCAATTCCGTATGGTCTGTAGGCAATGCTAAGCAGATAGGGGTGGAGGATGTGCTGCAATATATGGATGAGACGTTCGATGCGGATCGGAATTCGCACATTAAGCTGCTCTATATTGAGAGCATTGGCGACCCTGACCGGTTGTTACTACATGCCTCGTCGCTCATCAAGAAGGGATGTAAAATAGCTGCCATCAAGAGCGGAAGCAGTGAGAGTGGAAGTAGGGCGGCCAGTTCGCATACGGGTGCCATAGCCAGCAGCGATTTAGCGGTAGAAGCCTTGTTTCGCAAGGCAGGCATTGTCCGCTGTTATTCTCGCGAAGAACTGACCACAGTGGGGTGTGTCTTTACTTTGCCTCCCCTCCGTGGACGTAACATCGCTATCGTGACTCATGCCGGTGGACCGGGTGTGATGCTGACCGATGCATTGAGCAAAGGCGGGCTGAATGTGCCGAGGTTGAGCGGTCCGGTAGCCGATGAGTTGAAGAGCCAACTTTATCCAGGTGCTTCTACTGGAAATCCTATTGATATATTGGCTACGGGGACGCCAGAGCATTTGCGTCTCTGTCTGGAGTATTGCGAGGAGAAGTTTGAGGATATTGACGCTGTGATGGCTATCTTCGGCACACCGGGGTTGGTCACTATGTTCGAGATGTACGATGTGCTTCACAAGCAGATGCAAACGTGCCGAAAACCGATTTTCCCCATTCTTCCTTCTGTCAATACTGCCGGTGCCGAGGTAGCAGACTTCTTGAAGAAAGGACACGTGAATTTTGCCGATGAGGTGACCTTGGGCAATATGCTGACGCGCATTATGAATGTGCCTCGTCCTGCCGCCAATGAAATCGAACTTTTTGGAGTGGATGTGCCTCGCATACGCCGTATCATCGACTCCATTCAAGAGGATGGTTATATAGCCCCTCATTATGTGCAGGCGTTGCTTCATTCGGCCGGTATACCTGTGGTGGATGAATTCGTATCGTCCAAGAAAGAGGAAGTGCTGGCTTTTGCCAGACGTGTCGGCTTCCCTGTGGTAGCCAAAGTCGTAGGTCCCGTGCATAAATCGGATGTAGGTGGTGTGGTGCTGAACATCACAAGCGAACAACATTTAGCTTTGGAGTTTGACCGCATGATGCAGATATCCCAGGCAACCGCCATCATGGTGCAACCCATGCTGAAGGGGACGGAATTGTTTATCGGTGCCAAGTATGAGGAACGTTTCGGTCATGTGGTGCTTTGTGGTTTGGGGGGCATCTTTGTGGAAGTGCTAAAGGATGTATCGTCTGGTCTTGCCCCGTTGTCCTACGAGGAAGCCTACTCCATGATTCGTTCTCTTCGGGCTTATAAAATCATTCAAGGCACACGGGGTCAGAAAGGGGTAAACGAAGCCAAATTTGCCGAAATTATCGTTCGCCTTTCCACTCTCTTGCGTTTTGCTACGGAAATCAAGGAGATGGATATCAATCCGTTGTTGGCTACAGAGAAAAATGTCATAGCGGTAGATGCGCGGATACGGATTGAAAAAGAGAAATTGTGAAGATTGGCGTATGCTGGTAGCCCCGAGGGGAATCGAACCCCTATCTAAAGTTTAGGAAACTTCTATTCTATCCGTTGAACTACAAGGCCTTAATAAGGAGAAAAAGGTGGATTTCTTCTTAATGTGGGTGCAAATATACGGATATTCTGCCGATTTTCAAGAAAAAGTTTTGTTAATCCGATTAACTTTGCGACATTTGTGGGCTTTATCAGTGAAACACATGACATTATAGAATCATTTATCAATAGAAAATCTAAGTTATGGCAAACGACATGATGGTAAAAGACCTGGAAGAGGCGGTAGTACGCTTCTCGGGCGATTCCGGCGATGGTATGCAATTGGCCGGTAACATCTTTTCTACAGTTTCGGCCACGGTGGGAAACGACATCAGCACGTTCCCCGATTATCCGGCCGACATACGCGCTCCGCAAGGTTCGTTGACAGGCGTATCGGGATTTCAAGTGCATATTGGCGCCAAGAAGGTATATACACCCGGCGATTTGTGCGATGTATTGATAGCCATGAACGCCGCCGCGCTGAAGACGCAGTATAAATTTGTAAAGCCTAACGGCACCATTATCATTGATACGGACGCCTTCCAGAAGTCCGATTTGGAGAAGGCCGCTTTCCACACAGACAATCCCATCGAGGAAATGGGCATCAAGCAGGAAGTAATCGCCGCATCCATCACCACGATGGTGAAGGATTGCCTGGCCGATACGGGCATGGACAACAAGGCCATGCTGAAGTGCCGCAACATGTTTGCCGTAGGCTTGGTGTGCTGGCTGTTCGACCGCGACCTGAAGATTGCCGAAGACTTCATCCGCGAGAAGTTCGCCAAGAAGCCCGGTGTGGCTGAAGCCAATATCCGCGTTATTCATGCCGGATGGGACTACGGACACAATACGCACGCCAGCATAGCCCACGCTACTTGCCGCATCGAGAGCAAGGAGAAGGTACCCGGACGCTACATGGACATCACCGGCAACAAGGCTACGGCCTACGGCTTCATTGCCGCCGCCGAGAAGGCCGGACTCAAGTTGTTCTTAGGCTCTTATCCCATCACCCCCGCCACGGATGTGCTGCACGAACTGTCCAAGCATAAGTCGCTGGGCGTCATGACCGTGCAGTGCGAGGACGAGATATCGGGATGCGCCACAGCCGTCGGAGCCTCGTTTGCCGGTGCCCTGGCCGTTACTTCTACTTCCGGCCCCGGCGTCTGCCTCAAGTCGGAAGCCATGAATCTGGCCGTCATCACCGAGCTGCCGCTCGTGGTGCTCGACGTACAGCGTGGAGGGCCTTCTACGGGACTGCCCACCAAGTCCGAACAGACCGACCTTTTGCAGGCTCTCTTCGGACGCAACGGTGAAAGCCCCATGCCGGTCATTGCCGCCACATCGCCTACCAACTGCTTCGATGCCGCCTACATGGCCTCCAAGATTGCTCTGGAGCACATGACACCGGTCGTGCTGCTGACCGACGGTTACGTGGCCAACGGTTCAGGTGCCTGGAGACTTCCCAATCTGGCGGAATATCCCGCCATCAAGCCGCCTTACGTCACCGAAGCCATGAAGGGGCACTATGCTCCCTACCTGCGTAATGCCGAGACCGGTGTACGCTACTGGGCCATCCCCGGACAGGAGGGCTTCATGCACATCCTGGGCGGACTGGAGAAGGACAGTTGGACGGGCGCCATCTCTACCGACCCGGAGAACCACAACCTGATGTGTCACCTGCGTGCCGAGAAAGTGGCCAAGATACCCGTACCCGATGTACAGGTGGAAGGCTGTGTGAACGATGCCGACCTGCTTATCGTGGGCTTCGGCGGTACGTACGGACACCTGCACTCTGCCATGACCACCCTGATACAGCAAGGCAAGAAAGTGGCTTTGGCTCACTTCAGCTACCTCAACCCCCTGCCCAAGAACACGCCCTACGTGCTGAAGCGCTACAAGAAGGTGGTCGTAGCCGAACAGAACCTGGGGCAGTTTGCCGCCTACCTGCGCATGAAGGTAGACAACTTCACGCCCTATCAGTACAACGAAGTCAAAGGCCAGCCGTTCGTCATCAGCGAACTGGTCAAGGCATTCACCGACATATTAAATAAATAAGGAGGAAACATCATGAGCGAAAACACTACATACACAGCGAAAGACTTCAAGAAAGGACAGCCCCGCTGGTGCCCGGGCTGCGGCGACCACTTCTTCCTGGCCTCCCTGCACAAGGCGATGGCCGAAATCGGCGTGGCACCCTGGCAGACGGCCGTCATATCGGGTATCGGATGCTCCAGCCGGTTGCCTTACTACATGAACACGTACGCCATGCAGACCATCCACGGCCGTGCGGCAGCCATATCCACCGGAGCCAAGGTGGCCAACCCCAACCTCACCATCTGGCAGATATCGGGCGACGGCGACGGGCTGGCCATCGGCGGAAACCATTTCATACACGCCGTGCGCCGCAACATCGACATCAACATGATATTGCTCAACAACCGCATCTACGGGCTGACCAAGGGACAATATTCGCCCACATCGCCCCGCGGATTCGTCAGCAAGTCATCGCCCTACGGAACGGTGGAAGACCCCTTCCATCCCGCCGAGCTGTGCTTCGGGGCACGCGGACGTTTCTTTGCCCGTGCCGTGGCCACCGATGCCGCCGGTACGGTGGAGATTCTGAAAGCCGCCTACCACCACAAGGGCGCCGCCGTGTGCGAGATATTGCAGAACTGCGTCATCTTCAACGACGGCACGCACGCATCGGTCTATAAGAAGGAAGACCGCGCCCGAAACGCCATCTACTTAGAGCACGGCAAGCCCATGCTCTTCGGCGAGAACAACGAGTACGGACTGATGCAGGAAGGCTTCGGGCTGAAGGTGGTCCGGCTGGGCGAGAACGGCATCACGGAGAAGGACATCCTCATCCACGACGCCCACTGCCCGGACAACACCCTGCAGCTGAAGCTCGCCCTGATGGAAGGACCGGACTTCCCCGTGGCTCTCGGTGTCATCCGCGACGTGGAAGCGCCCACCTACGATGAGGCCGTACATGCCCAGATAGAGGAAGTCAGCGCGCAGAAGAAGTACCACAACTTCGAGGAACTGCTGATGACCAACGATACGTGGGAAGTGAAGTAAACCCTCTCTATAGCTCATAGCGAAGCCCTGCTTCCGTTCCCCTTCGGGGGAGGGAGGCAGGGCTTTCTTATCATGATTGTAAAAAATCAACGCTCAATCCAGTTCTCTATCCGTATGCCGGGAATACGAGCAAGATGCTTGACATTCTCTGTTACCAATGTCAAGTCATAGGCAACGGCTGTCGCACCAATCAGCAAATCGAAGTCATCTATCAATAATCCCCGCCTGTTGAGTGCGGCTTTCGCATCGGCAAAGGTCTCCAATACGTTATGAATCGGCAAAATCTCAAACAACTCCTCTATTCGATATACATCTTGTATTCTTTTCTCCTTCTGTCCGCTTTTGGATGCCCCGTAGTAAAGCTCCGCTAACGTTATGTCGGAGATGAAGCAATTGTCATAGCCGGCTTCCCTTATCCGCTCCTCTATGTGGTAACGACGCTTCAGCAGATAAATACAGATGTTCGTATCCAGCAAATAGCGTGTCATAAGTCAATGATTTTACGGGTTACTCCCTGCACACGGCTGTCGCGCAGCTCCTTTATTTCCTCCTCGGCCGTTTGTCCGTCATCTTCCCATGCGCCGCAGATTTTGTCCAGCAGGGCGTCTTTATCCTCCTTCTCACGGGTCTTGGGGAAGGTGAGTGAGGAAGCTAATAACTCTATCAGACGCCGCTTTGTCTCGTTGCCTAAATGAAGAAGTTCGGTGCGGAAGATATGTTCCGCTGTCAGTTCATAAGTTGTCATGAGCCATCTATGGATTTAATATGATATGTATGCCGCAAAGGTAACGATTAATTTCCTGAGAAACAAACATGCCGCCTTAGATTCCATCGGCTTGCCCGAATCCGATGGTTATGAATATAAGGATATTCAATCCGATTTAGATGTATCCTCAAAGAATAGCGGACTGTAAATCCTTATACTTATGACCTACAGAGCATCTGCATGAACTCATCCAGGCGGATGACACGCACCGAAGGAAAAGGAATATCTTTCAGCACACGGAAATGAGTATCCTCGCTGACGATATAGTCGGCACCGGCAATGATGGCGCAATCCACGAACTTGTTGTCATCGGGGTCTTGAGCTATCAGGTTGAAACGGAAGTGAGGAGCTACATACTTTACATTCCTGCTGTTAAGTAACAAAAGGATGATATTCTCCGCCACTTCCACAGAAGTGTAACGTTCCAGAATCTCCTGATACTCATTCAATATCTCATTGGTTACACACAACACATAACGTTTTTGTAGAAACGCATGCCATACACTCCGAAACGGGCTGTAGGAGGAAATGATTTGTACCAAACAATTGGTATCCAATACAACTAAACGCTTCATTTATAAGGTGTACGTAAGTGCATGTGGCGCAGTTCCTCCAGTTTCTGTTCGTTCCACGCGCCGGATTGCCATAGTTTCTCCATTTCCTCATCCGCCCGGCGGGCATAGTATTCGGCAAGCTGGTCTTTCAATTCTTCCAGTCCTTCCGTCGTTTTGATATGCGAGGCAAGTTCCAACATATGCAGTTGAGCCTCATTAAATACAGTATTCATATCTTTTATCTGTTAAAGGTTGACACTCCGCAAAGGTAGCAAGAATCCCCCCAAACGCAAAAAAAGAACGAAGATTCTTCATTCTTCGTTCTTCATTCTTCATTTACTTACGCCAGCGGGTCTTCCGTGGTGTCGTCGCTGCCCCCGGTGCCGGGAGTCTCATCCTCACCGTCGGGCACGGGGTGAGCGGGGATTTCCTCGTCCAGCAGCTCCCAGAAGGCGTCCGCGCCCACCAGGCTGCGGGTGGTTACTTGATTGCCGCTGCCGCGGGTCACCTCGGGGATGAAGCGCACGCGCGTGCCGGTTATCTGCTGCGCGCCTACCTCTTTCGCCGAGTCCACGCCTTTGCCTTCGGTATTGGCGGTGTAGTAGAAGGTGCCCACGCCCTCCAGTTTCACCGAGCGGCCTTGGTTCATGTAGTCGCCCAAGACGCCGCCCAGGAGGTCGAGCACAGATTTCACATCGCCGGTGCTCAGCGATGACAGGTCAGCCAGTTTCTTGGCGATGGTGTCGGTGTTCACGGGACGACCGATGGTCACGGCAACGGGATACCACTTACCGTTGGCCTTCATCTGTTTCTTTTTGAAGTAAGCCATAGTGTTGTTTTTTTTTATCTTCCTCCGGTTGTCCTCCCGACACCGTCCCCACCTCAGGCTATCAAAGGTGGGGAGGTTGATGGGCAAAGGTGGGGAGGTTGGTCACCAAAGGTGGGGAGGTTGCTCCGCCCTGCCCACAGCGTGTCGTAGGGGCTTCCCGCAAAGAAGACGGGTTAGTAAATAGTTTTTATTATATCGGTTTCTCGTTATTCGTTTCCTACCGGCGTGTCGGGCGTGCCCTGGCTGCAGTCGTTGTCGGTCAGCGTGCCGTTGCTGTTGCGTCCGGCAATGCCGCCGAGATACTTCTCCCCGTTGACCGTGTTATTCTCTTCAGTAACGGTGCCGCTATGGATGCACTGGCTTATGGGTCGGTGGCATTGTCGGATACAATACCGGCAGTAGTTCCATCAGC
>CALUOV010000102.1 GCA_944322275.1 uncultured Bacteroides sp.
TCGTAAACGGTTTGATGACTACTGTTCACTCTACTACTGCTACTCAGAAGACTGTTGACGGTCCTTCTATGAAAGATTGGCGTGGTGGCCGTGCCGCTTCTGGCAACATCATCCCGTCTTCTACTGGTGCTGCTAAGGCTGTAGGTAAGGTTATCCCCGAACTGAACGGTAAGCTGACTGGTATCTCAATGCGTGTTCCGACTTTGGACGTTTCTGTAGTTGACCTGACTGTCAACTTGGCTAAGCCCGCTACGAAGGCTGACATCTGCGCTGCCATGAAGGAAGCTGCTGAAGGTGAATTGAAGGGTGTACTGGGTTACACAGAAGATGCAGTTGTTTCTTCTGACTTCCTGGGTTGCACGTTGACTTCTATCTTCGACGCTAACGCAGGTGTTTATTTGACTGACACTTTCGTTAAGGTTGTATCTTGGTATGACAACGAAATCGGTTATTCTAACAAGGTTCTCGACCTGATTGCTCACATGGCATCTGTTAACGACTAATCTACAGTTAGAAAATATTAAAGTATAGGCGGCTTCTGTGGAAGTCGCCTATTTTTTTTGCACTTTTGCAGGCAAATTAAACCGATGAAGCTTCGTCAGTTCTTTGCATAATAAGAAGATAAGAATCAAGCGCTCGGTTGTTTTTAGTATGTTTTTTGAATATGATGCAAGCTCAGAATCCTTTTTTTGAACCGTTCACAACGCCACACGGTACCCTGCCCTTCAACCGAATCCGCGTCGAACATTACGAACCGGCCATCCGGGAAGGTATCGCGCGCCAAAACAAAGAGATAGACGCCATTATCAACAATTCTGAACCGGCCACTTTTCAAAACACGATATTGGCTTTGGAGAATTCGGGAAAATTACTGCAACAAGTGGAAACTGTATTTGGCAACCTGCTAAGTGCGGAAACCAATGACGCCATGCAGGAACTGGCCAAGGAACTGATGCCCCTACTGAACGAGCACGCCAACAACATCAGTCTCAACGAGAAACTTTTCGCTCGGGTAAAAGCCGTATACGACCAACGCCTATCAGACGGACTGACCGTTGAGCAACTGAAGTTGGTAGAGAATACTTATGAAGGATTCATCCGCAATGGTGTGAACCTGCAAGGAACCGATAAGGCGAAATACCGTGAGCTGTCTCAAAAGCTAAGTTTGTTGACCCTGCAATTCAGCGAAAACAACCTGAAAGAGACGAACGACTACCTGTTGGTGCTGAAAGACGAAAGCCAATTGGAAGGACTTCCGCAAAGCGCTCTCGAAGCCGCGGCAGAAATCGCACGGGAGAAACAAGTGAAAGGTTGGGCGTTCACCCTGCAAGCGCCCAGCTACATACCTTTCATGACTTATGCAAAGAGCCGCGACTTGCGTAAGGAACTTTATATGGCCTATAACACTAAGTGTACGCACGACAACGCCTACAACAACTTGGACATTGTAAAAGAGCTGGTAAACACCCGTCTGGCCATCGCCCAACTATTAGGATACAAGGATTATGCGTCCTACAAATTAGAAAGACGTATGGCGCAAAACAGCGGGAATGTATATCAACTGCTTAATCAACTGCTTGATGCCTACAAGCCAACGGCTCTGAAGGAATTAGCCGAAGTACAAGCGTTGGCAAGGGAAGAACAAGGCGAAGACTTCACCGTCCAGCCTTGGGACTGGAGCTACTATTCGCAAAAGCTAAAGGACCGCAAGTTCAACCTCAACGATGAAATGCTCCGTCCTTATTTCGAACTGGAAAATGTGAAGAAGGGTGTCTTTGGATTGGCTACCCGTCTCTATGGTATCACGTTTAAGAAGAACCCTGACATTCCTGTCTACCACAAGGACGTGGAAGCTTACGACGTGTTCGACAAAGACGGCAGTTTTCTGGCTGTGCTCTATACAGACTTTTATCCCCGCGAAGGCAAACGTTCGGGTGCCTGGATGACCAGTTACAAGGAGCAATGGACAAATGAAAAAACGGGTGAAAACAGCCGTCCGCACGTATCACTCGTGATGAACTTCACCAAGCCGACCCAAGACAAACCGGCTCTGCTCACCTTCAGCGAAGTAGAAACTTTCCTGCATGAGTTCGGCCATAGTCTGCACGGCATGTTCGCCAATACGACCTATGCAAGCCTGAGCGGCACCAATGTCTATTGGGACTTCGTGGAACTTCCCTCACAGATTATGGAAAACTTTGCCACAGAAAAAGAATTCCTGCATACTTTCGCACGTCACTACCAGACAGGCGAGCTCATTCCTGACGAACTGCTGCAGCGTATCAAGGATTCCACTAACTTCAACGTGGCTTACGCCTGCCTGCGCCAAGTGAGCTTTGGCCTATTGGACATGGCCTGGTACACACGCACTACACCTTTTGAAGGAGATGTGAAAGCCTACGAGAAACAGGCGTGGGCATCCGCCCAAGTGCTGCCGGACGTGCCCGAAGCCTGCATGAGTGTACAGTTCTCCCACATCTTTGCCGGAGGTTACTCTGCCGGATACTACAGCTATAAGTGGGCGGAAGTGCTAGACGCGGACGCTTTCTCACTCTTTCAGGAGAAAGGTATTTTCAACACGGATATAGCCGCATCTTTCCGTGAGAACATCCTGTCGAAAGGTGGAACCGAGCCTCCTATGGAACTTTACAAACGCTTCCGCGGACAAGAGCCGACTATCGACGCATTATTAACCCGTAACGGCATTAAGAAATGAAAAGACTAAGTATCGCTATTTTATCTTTATTGACCATTGCTCTGTTGGCCGGATGCAACACAGAGGACGATGTATTGGAAATCTTTTTAGGGAAGACATGGAAACTGACCTATATTTCGACCGAAAACGGCCACAAACAATTCGACTTTTGGGGAAGCGGTGACTCTTCGCAAAGCATGCAAGCCTTAGAGCAACCCCAAACATTCTGCATCAACTTTGAAGGAAGCGAAATAAACGCCACAACCGGTGGGACCTTCAATGCCACAGCCATCTCGGCCTCCATCAATGGACAATGGAACGCAAACGGTGAAAACAAAGAAATGACCACAAACAACGTGCAGGTCAGTTATGCGGAACAAGATCCTTTGGCCGTAGCTTTTGTCCGAGGGCTACAAGACGCCATCCGCTATGGAGGAGACAGTAAAAACCTATACATCTATTATAAGGACAACGACAATTCCATTAAACGATTAAATCTTATAGCCAAATAAATATGGACAGTGAAGAGAAACAAGAAGTGTTAGACCGACGCTATATCCGCATGGCGGGCATTTGGGCTGAAAATTCCTATTGCCGTCGCAGACAGGTAGGAGCGTTGATTGTCAAAGACAAGATGATAATATCCGACGGCTACAACGGAACACCTTCGGGTTTTGAGAACGTGTGCGAGGACGAAAACAACGTCACCAAGCCCTACGTGCTCCATGCCGAAGCCAACGCCATCACCAAGATAGCCCGCTCGAACAACAGTAGCGACGGAGCAACAATGTATGTCACGGCCTCTCCCTGCATCGAATGCGCCAAGCTCATCATCCAGGCTGGCATCAAACGAGTAGTTTACTCGGAAAAATACCGGCTGGAGGACGGCATCGAACTGATGAAGCGGGCTGGTATTGAAGTAGTTTATTTGGAGCACGAACAATAAAGCAAACTTATAACATTATGGGAACAAATCATTCATTCCGTTTCACACCGCTCATCATCGCCATCAGTGTCGTGGTGGGAATCATCATAGGCACTTTCTATGCCAAGCATTACGGAGGAAATCGTTTGGGCATCGTCAACGGGTCATCCAACAAACTGAATGCCCTTCTGCGGGTCATTGACGACCAATACGTAGACACGGTAAACATGAACGACCTGGTAGAGAAAGCCATGCCGCAAATACTGGCAGAACTGGACCCCCACTCCACTTACATCCCTGCTCAAAAGCTGGAAGAAGTCAACTCTGAGCTGGAAGGCAGTTTCAGCGGAGTAGGCATCCAATTTACCATACAGGAAGACACCATCCACGTCAATGACGTTGTAGCGGGAGGCCCGGCAGAGAAAGTGGGCGTCATGGCAGGCGATCGTATCGTACGGGTGGATGACAGCCTGTTTGTGGGGAAAGGTCTGACAAACGAGAAGGCCATGCACTCACTGAAAGGACCGAAAGGAAGTCAAGTGAAACTCAGTGTCAAGCGAGCCACGGAAAAAGACTTATTAGACTTCATCATTACCCGCGGTGACATTCCGCAAAATACCATTGACGCTGCTTACATGCTGAACGAGGACTACGGCTATATTCAAATCAGTAAGTTCGGCCGCACTACACACGTCGAACTGCTGAATGCCATCGCCCTACTGAGCCACCAAAACTGCAAAGGCCTCGTAATTGACCTGCGCGAGAATACAGGTGGCTACATGGAAGCGGCCATACGCATGGTCAATGAGTTTCTGCCGCAAGGCAAACTCATTGTCTATACCCAAGGACGCAAATATCCGCGTATGGAAGAGTATGCCAACGGTACGGGAAGCTGTCAGGAAATGCCGCTTGTCGTGCTGATAGACCAAGGCTCGGCCTCAGCCAGCGAGATTTTTGCCGGTGCCATTCAGGACAATGACCGCGGTACCATTGTGGGACTCCGTTCCTTCGGCAAAGGTTTGGTGCAACAACCCATAGACTTTAGCGATGGTTCCGCCATCCGCCTTACCATCGCCCGCTACTACACCCCTTCAGGACGGTGCATCCAACGCCCTTACGAGAACGGTAAAGACAGTGAATACGAAATGGATTGGCTCAGCCGCTACGAACACGGTGAGTTTTTCTCCAAAGACAGCGTGAAGCTAGACAAAAGTCTCACTTATTATACCTCCTTAGGACGCCCTGTTTATGGCGGTGGAGGCATCATGCCGGACGTATTTGTGCCGCAAGACACCACCGGCGTTACATCCTACCTGATAGAAGTGGGCAACAAAGGAATTCTCCGCCAATACTGCTTCCAATACACCGACCACAACCGTACCAAGCTGAGCGAGTTTGAGAATGAAGAAGCATTGCTGGATTACCTGAAGAAACAAAACATCATGGAACAGTTTGTCCACTTCGCCGCCCAGAAAGGTGTAAAGAGACGTAATCTATTGATAAACAAGTCGCGCAAGCTACTCGAAAAGAATCTATACGGAAATATCATCTACAACATCCAAGGAATCGAACCTTATATCCGCTACATCAACCAAAGCGATGCGGCGGTGCTGAAGGCTTTAGAGATTTTAGAGAAAGGCGCAGCATTTCCCCTAGCTCCGGAAGAGGCTGTTAATAACGAGACAGAGAATGATGAACAAAAAAGAACTGCGCAAGTATGTGGCCGGATTAAAAATCCTGCATACGGCTTCCACTACGCAAGCGTCTGCTGACGTGCTGAGTCGTCTCGAAGCGCATCCCGTTTTCCGGCAGGCACATACCATTTTGTTATACCATTCCCTTCCGGATGAAGTCTGCACGCACGACTTCATTCGGAAATGGAGTGCGTATAAACAAGTCCTCTTACCTGTAGTCGCAGGCAATGACTTGGAACTACGCCGCTACACCGGTCCCGCAGACTTAAAGAAAGGAGCCTACGGCATAGAAGAGCCTGTTGGCGAACCTTTTACGGATTATAATTCCATTGACTTAGCCGTCATTCCCGGTGTGGCGTTCGATGTCCACGGCAATCGCTTAGGGCGAGGGAAAGGCTACTACGACCGCCTGCTCCCCCATCTTCCCCATGCTTATAAGATAGGCATCTGTTTCCCGTTCCAACTCTTGGAGGAAATTCCTACGGAAGTACAAGACATATCCATGGATGAGATAATATTCTAATACAAACACTTTTACAATTACGGCATTGGAAAGACTTCTCCCCCCGGATCTTTCAGCTCCCAAAGTCCGGTCGGCTTTTGCGACCAACATATCATAATAACCTTCAGCTGCCGTCCCAAATCCGTAGGCGTAAAATGAATGTTTTCTTTTATCTTTACTTCTATCTCCCGGTATTTGGAAATCGGCACATTCGCATAAGCATTTATATTCAGGAAATTGAAATGTACACCCAGCACGTTGCCCTTGTCTGAATCAATATAAAGGGAGATTATCATTTTGTTTTCGCCCAATTTCTTTGCCTCATCCATTGTAAAAGCCGAACTTACGATTCTCCTAGCCTCTTGCAGCATTTCCGATGCAGGTTCTACAACTGACAATCCTCTTTTGCCCTCCCAAAATGGAGAAGAGAATGGCTCACCCGTTGCTTTATACACAATATCATCATCGGAATAATAATCCTCTTTATTATAGAGCGTGACATCATATTTACAAAACACATCACATTGATATTCATACCCATCACCTTTGAATGTTTTGGTCTCACTATAATAATGGAATTGAGCATATAATGTGTATATGCCGGTAATCAATAAACTCATACAACAAATAATTCTTCTCATTACTCACATCCTTTAGTTAGTAGCCTTACATCTTTTTGCTCCATACTCACAACAGGACAAATGAAAGCCTGGCAGTGTAGAAGCAGCGTTTGTCTCTCTAGGAAAATCTTCACCGAAACACAATATGGGTAATGACCTGCGCTCCGACACGTGCGTTCAGGTTGCGCACCAACAATTCGCGCCCCATCATCAGCTCCTGACGAAGCGCGGCTGAAGTGAGATGGACATACAAGACTTGGTTCTTAATAAAAAGATCGCGCGTGTAAGAAGCGATGGCAGGCCCCAGAACTTCGGACCAGGCATTAATCAGGCGATGTTCGTTCAAGGGTGACTCCAGACTTTCTTGGCGCAAGTAGCTTTGTATCAGTTTGCCTATCGGTTCGGCATTGTTTCGCTTCATAAGTCACCCCCTTCCTCTATTTCCGCCACATTACCATTCTCCACACTAAACATCTTGTAGTCACTCCCAATGTTATGCAGAATGCGGTCCAAGTGCTCGCGGTTGGTGTCCGTGATAAAGATTTGACCGAAGCGGTCGCCCGACACCAGCTTGACAATCTGCTCCACGCGCGTAGCATCCAGCTTGTCAAAGATATCATCCAACAACAACAAAGGCGTCGTGGTTCCCGTACGTTTCAGAAAATCGAATTGCGCCAGCTTCAAGGCTATCAGATAAGTCTTGTTTTGCCCCTGCGAGCCTTCCCGCTTAATGGGGAATCCGCCCAACTGCATCTCCAAGTCATCTTTGTGAATCCCGTGCAGGGAATAGCCCATGATCTGGTCGCGCATACGGCTCTCCCGCAACACTTCCAGCAACGAAGCGCCCCGGGCATGCGAGCGGTAAGACAAGCCCACTTCCTCATGCCCCTGCGACACAAAAGTGTAAAACGACCGGAAGATGGGGATAAACTCTTCGATAAAAGCTTCCCGCTTCTGAAAAACCACTTCGCCCGTCTGCGCCATCATTTCTTCCCACACCTGAAAAAGGCCCTCTTCCACCGGCTGCTCACTCTTCAACAGAGCGTTGCGTTGCTCCAACGCCTTGTTATAACGGATCAGCGCATCCAAGTAAGTCTTGTCATATTGAGAAATCACCACATCCATAAAACGGCGGCGACCGTCGCTCCCGCCTGCTATCAATTCTGTATCAGCCGGTGAAACCATGACCAAGGGCAGGAAGCCAATGTGGTCGGACAGGCGGGTATATTCCTTCTTATTGCGTTTGAACACCTTTTTCTGGCGGCGTTTCATTCCACAATAGACTTCTTCCGGCGTTCCGTCCTCGTGCTCATAAAACCCTTGCATTACAAAAAAATCGGCCTCGTGCCTCATGTTTTGTGAGTCAATGGGATTACCCGCACTCTTACAGAAGGAAAGATAATATACTGCGTCCAACAGATTGGTTTTCCCCATACCGTTCCGGCCAAAAAAACAATTCAGTTTGGGCGAGAAGGAAAGTTCCACCTGTTCCAGATTCTTATAATTTAATACAGATATGCGCTTCAGTATCATATTCATTTCAATGCTTTCGTGTGCAAAAGTAGGAAGATTTTCCTGGTTTTCGGGTAGAAACAAAAAAAATATGCCGCTAAATTTCGCTGTAAACTATAAAAGCCTTACTTTTGCGAGTCAAAATAGCAACGTACGAATAATAACAAAAAATAAGATAAAAAAATGGCAGAACAAAAAAAGAACAACGAAGCCTTGAATGTGGAAGAAGCATTGACGCAATCGGAGGCATTTCTCATCAAAAACAAGAAAACCATCATCGGTGTTGTCGTGGCAATCATTGTCATTGTTGCCGGTGTAGTGATGTACAAACACCTTTATGCGGACCCGAGAGAAGCGAAAGCACAGGCGGCCTTGTTCAAAGGACAAGAATATTTTGAAGCGAACGAATACGAACAGGCTCTGAATGGTGACAGTATCGGCTACGCAGGTTTCCTGAAGGTTGCTGACGAATTCGGCGGCACCGATGCCGGCAATCTGGCCAATGCCTATGCCGGTCTCTGCTACGCACACCTGGGCAAATACGATGAAGCCATTAAGGCATTGGACAGCTTTAGCGGCAGCGACCAAATGGTAACCCCCGCACTGAAAGGTGCCATGGGCAATTGCTACGCACAGCTTGGCCAGTTAGACAAAGCCGTAAGCTTGCTGCAAAGCGCAGCCAATGAGGCCGATAACAACACGCTTAGCCCCATTTTCCTGCAACAAGCCGGTGAGATTCTGGTGAAACAAGGTAAGTACGACGAAGCCATCAAGGCCTATACTACCATCAAAGACAAATATTTCCGCTCCTACCAAGCCATGAACATCGACAAATACATCGAACAGGCTAAGCAGTTGAAGAAATAACAAACGAAAGAGATACATATACCATATTATATATATAACGCGCGTATGCAGAGCATGCGGATTGCAGAGAGTTCTATCGGTCCTATACCGTAGAAAGGCTATGCAATCCGCATGTTGCTTTTCAGATTCCAAATCACACTTTATACACATATTATTATGGCAACAGCTTATCACAATCTTTCCGACTACGACTTCAGCAGTGTCCCCAACGCTGAGAATATGAAGTTTGGCATCGTGGTTTCCGAATGGAACTACAACATCACAGGCGCATTGCTGAAAGGCGCGCTAACCACCTTAAAGAAACATGGCGCCAAAGATGAGAACATTCTCGTCAAAACCGTCCCCGGAAGTTTCGAACTGACCTTCGGAGCCAACCAACTGATAGAATACACCGAAGTAGACGCTGTTATCGCTTTGGGATGCGTGGTACGCGGAGACACTCCCCACTTCGATTATGTCTGCATGGGCACAACTCAAGGCATTGCCCAACTGAACGCCAGCGGTGACGTCCCGGTCATCTACGGCTTGATTACGACCAATACCATGGAGCAAGCAGAAGAGCGTGCAGGAGGTAAATTGGGCAATAAAGGAGATGAATGTGCAATTTGTGCAATAAAAATGATAGATTTCGCTTGGAGTTTACAAAAATAGTCGTATCTTTGC
>CALUOV010000103.1 GCA_944322275.1 uncultured Bacteroides sp.
GCTCAACTCTGGTTCTACCGAGCAGACGAAGGATGTCTTTCTGGAGAGTGCTTATTTCCATCCTACCTGGGTGCGCAAGACGGCACGCCGCCACGGGCTGAATACGGACGCCTCTTTCCGTTTCGAGCGCGGTATTGATCCGAACAGTGTTATCTATTGTCTTAAATTGGCCGCCCTTATGATAAAGGATTTGGCCGGAGGTTCCATCTCGTCCGAAATAAAGGAAGCATGCGCGCAGGAATTCCCTCCTTTCCGTGTTGGGCTTTCTTATTCGTATGTACACGAGCTGATAGGTAAGGAAATTCCCGTGGACACCATCAAGAGTATCGTGCGCAGTCTGGAGATGAATATCGTGAACGAAACGTCCGAAGGGCTGACTCTCGATGTGCCTGCTTATCGTGTGGATGTACAACGTCCGTGTGATGTTGTGGAAGACATCCTCCGTATCTACGGATATAATAATGTGGAGATACCCACTACGTTGAAGTCGAGCCTTACTACGAAAGGTGAGCACGACACGTCCAATGAACTTCAAAACCTGGTGTCGGAGCAACTCGTTGGGTGTGGATTCAACGAAATACTAAACAATTCTCTCACTAAGGCTGCTTACTATGACGGGCTCGAGAGCTATCCGGTGGATAACCTGGTGCGTCTGCTCAATCCGCTCAGTTCCGACCTGAATGTCTTGCGTCAGACACTCCTTTTCGGAGGTTTGGAGAGCATCGTGCGCAATGCGAACCGTAAGAACGCCGATTTGAAATTCTTTGAGTTCGGAAATTGCTATTACTATCGTGCCGACAAGACGAATCCCGAAAAGCCATTGGCTCCTTACTCGGAGAACCAGCACATGGCCCTTTGGGTGACGGGCAAGCGGATAACCAACTCGTGGGCGCATCCCGATGAGGATAGTTCGGTTTACGAGTTGAAGGCTTATGTGGAGAACATTTTCCTGCGGTTGGGATTGGATATGCGTTCTCTGGTAGTAGGAAACTTGACAAATGACATCTATGCCACCGCTCTCAGCATTGACACGCGTGGAGGTAAACGCTTGGCCACATTGGGCGTAGTGACCCGCAAGATTTTGAAGGCCATGGACATCGATAATGAAGTGTATTATGCTGAGTTGAATTGGAACGAGCTGATGAAGGCTGTACGCACCCACAAGGTAAGTTACACGGAGCTGACTAAATTCCCCGCCGTGAAGCGCGATCTGGCCTTGCTCATCGACAAGAAGGTGCAGTTTGCCGAGATAGAGCGCATTGCTTATGAGACGGAGAAGAAACTCTTGAAGGAGGTCGAACTCTTCGATGTATACGAAGGCAAGAATCTGGAGGCCGGCAAGAAGAGTTATGCCGTGAGCTTTACCCTGCAAGATGAGAATGCTACGCTGAACGATAAGCAGATAGACAAAATCATGCAGAAGCTCATCACCAACTTGCAAAGCAAGCTGGATGCGAAATTGCGTTAAGGCGTTGCGTTGCAATTGCGGCAGATGTAATTTACGAATTTGATAATTTATAATTATATAATTAAATCTTACTCCAATGGGAAGAGCATTTGAATATAGAAAAGCTACCAAGCTGAAAAGATGGGGCCACATGGCCAAAACATTTACTCGTCTGGGCAAACAAATCGCTATCGCCGTGAAGGCGGGCGGTCCCGAACCCGAAAACAATCCGGCTTTGCGTTCGGTGATAGCTACCTGCAAGCGCGAAAACATGCCGAAAGACAACATTGAGCGTGCTATCAAGAATGCGATGGGTAAAGACCAGAGCGACTACAAAGGCATGACTTACGAAGGATACGGTCCTCACGGTGTGGCTGTATTCGTAGATACGCTGACCGACAACACCACCCGTACAGTGGCCGATGTACGTTCGGTATTCAACAAGTTCGGTGGCAATTTGGGTACGACCGGCTCACTGGCTTTCCTCTTCGACCACAAGTGCGTGTTCACCTTCAAGAAGAAAGACGGCATGGACATGGATGAATTCATCCTCGACATGATTGACTATGACGTAGACGAGGAGTATGACGAAGATCCCGAAGAAGGCACCATCACTATCTATGGCGACCCCAAGAGCTATGCTGCCATTCAGAAGCACCTGGAAGAGCAGGGAATGGAAGATGTAGGTGGTGAGTTTACTTATATCCCCAACGATCAGAAAGAAGTTACGCCCGAACAGCGGAAGACTATCAACAAGATGGTGGAACGCCTGGAAGAGTTTGACGATGTGCAGACTGTTTACACCAATATGAAACCGGAGGAAGGAGACGAATAAAGCCATGACGTACCGATATAAGACACATGGCACATGCAGCACGGACATCAATCTGGTGGTGGAGGACGGCATCCTGCAGGACGTGGAATTTTGGGGTGGATGCAACGGAAACCTCCAGGGCATTTCACGTTTGGTGAAAGGGATGCCTGTGGAGGACATCATCAAGCGTCTGGAGGGCATACGGTGTGGCATGAAAACCACTTCGTGTCCCGATCAGCTTTGTCAGGCTCTGCATGCCATGGGATATTGACGAAGATGTATGAAGAATATCCTGAAAGACCTGCGCCGTAAGGACCACAAGCGATATTTGGGAGGACTTGACCTCTTCCGCTACATTGGACCGGGACTGCTCGTTACGGTGGGCTTTATCGACCCTGGTAACTGGGCGTCGAATTTTGCGGCGGGGTCTGAGTTTGGCTATGGCTTATTGTGGGTGGTGACACTCTCCACAGTGATGCTCATTATCTTGCAGCACAACGTGGCTCATTTGGGTATCGCCACCGGGCTTTGCCTTTCCGAAGCTGCGACAAAGTACACGCCCGCATGGGTTTCGCGCCCTCTATTGGGCACGGCTGTGTTGGCCAGTATTTCCACTTCGCTGGCCGAGATTTTGGGTGGAGCCATTGCCTTGGAGATGCTTTTCGGTATTCCTATCGGGTGGGGATCGGTGCTCACTACGGTTTTTGTGATGGTGATGCTTTTCACCAATTCTTATAAGCGCATTGAGCGGGCCATTATCGGATTTGTATCCGTTATTGGCCTTTCGTTCATTTACGAGCTTTTCCTGGTTGATGTCGATTGGCCGGCTGCTACCCGTGCGTGGGTCACCCCCTCGTTGCCCGAAGGCAGCCTGCTGGTGGTGATGAGTGTGTTGGGGGCCGTGGTGATGCCCCATAATTTGTTTCTCCACTCCGAAGTAGTGCAAAGCCGTGAGTTCAACAAGCGTGACGATGCCTCTATTCGTCGTGCGCTGAAGTACGAGTTGTTCGATACCCTTTTCTCCATGCTTGTGGGTTGGGCCATCAATAGTGCCATGATTCTTTTGGCTGCTTCCACATTTTTTCAGGCTGGTGTCGAGGTCGAAGAATTGCAGCAAGCCAAGTCTTTGCTCGAACCTTTGTTGGGAGCTAATGCAGGAGTGGTGTTTGCGTTGGCTTTGCTTTTGGCGGGCGTGTCATCTACCGTTACCAGTGGTATGGCGGCCGGCTCCATCTTTGCGGGCATCTTCGGTGAGTCCTATCATATCAAGGACAGCCATTCGCAAGTGGGTGTGGCGCTTTCGTTGGGCATCGCTCTGCTCTTGATATTCTTCATTGGCGACCCTTTCAAAGGGTTGCTCATTTCTCAGATGGTGCTTAGCATTCAGTTGCCTTTCACCGTATTTTTGCAAGTCTATCTCACTTCTTCCCGCCGGGTGATGGGCGTGTATGCCAATAGCCGTTGGAGTGCGTTCGTATTGTATGCCATAGCGGGCGTAGTGACTGTACTCAATGTGATGTTGTTGTTTAAAATTTGAGGTATGGATTTAGAAGACAGAGTAAAACAAGCCGTAGAGATGTTTATGAGCGGATACAACTGCTGCCAGTCCGTGGTGGTGCCTTTTGCCGACATGTACGGTTATACGCGTGAGCAGGCCCTGCACATGTCCGCCTCGTTTGGTGCGGGCATTGGGCGTATGCGTATGACGTGTGGAGCCGCTTGCGGTCTCTTTATGCTGGCGGGACTGGAGAAGTGTGCCCTCGAAGGGAGCGACCGGGCCAGTAAGTCGGCCAACTATGCCTTGGTGCAGCAGCTTGCCGCAGAGTTCAAGCGCAGGAACGGTACTCTGATATGCGCTGAACTGTTAGGTATAAAGAAAACCGATGCAGCTAACCATAATCCGGAAGCTTCTGAACGTACCCCCCAATACTACGCCAAGCGGCCTTGTCCGCGCATGGTGGAGTGTGCCGCTTCCATTTGGGTCGAATACCTCTCTTCCAAGGCTGCTCAAGAGGGGAAATAAGCTTTGTTTGCTGTTTTTTCTTACATTTGTAGGAAAAAATCGTTCAACAAGATGCTATATAACATAAAAATACCTATCTTTGCGCAAGAAATAAAACCTTAATATTGTATACGAGATTCGGTTTTATAGCATGTCTAACTAAAATTTTAAATGAAAATGTTGAAAGAAAAAGCAGGTGAGACGGCAGGCAAGATCTGGAATGCACTGAACGGCACCGAAGGCTTGACGGCCAAGCAAATTAAGAAAGCAACCAAGTTGATTGACAAAGACCTTTATTTGGGTCTTGGCTGGTTGTTGAGAGAAGACAAGATTTCTACGGAAGAAGTAGAAGGCGAATTGTTTGTAAAGTTGAGTTGATTAAGGAGCGGAATTACAACAAATTCTTTTTTAAACTCTGAGAAATGCGTTGGGACGTATCTGAAGAAGTGCGTTTCAGCGCATTTTTCTTTCCTGTTTAGCCGGATTTTTCGTACCTTTGCGCTCACTTTCACAAATATACTACTATTTGACCGATGAAGCATATACGCAACTTTTGCATCATAGCGCACATCGACCACGGCAAATCGACCTTGGCCGACCGCTTGCTTGAATTTACGAAAACCATACAAATCACTGAAGGCCAGATGTTGGACGACATGGACTTGGAGCGTGAGCGAGGCATTACCATCAAGAGCCATGCCATTCAGATAGAGTACACCTATAAGGGTGAAAAATATATCTTGAACCTGATTGACACGCCGGGACATGTGGACTTTTCCTACGAGGTGTCACGTTCCATTGCCGCGTGCGAGGGGGCGTTGCTCATTGTGGACGCCACGCAAGGCGTACAGGCGCAGACCATTTCGAACCTTTATATGGCCATCGAGCACGACCTGGAAATCATCCCCGTGGTGAACAAGTGCGACATGGTGAACGCCATGCCCGAAGAGGTAGAGGACGAGATTGTAGAGCTTCTGGGCTGCAAGCACGAGGAAATCATACGCGCCAGCGGTAAGACGGGCATGGGTGTGGAGGAAATCCTGAATGCTGTCATCGAGCGCATTCCTTGTCCTACGGGTGATGAGGAAGCTCCGCTCCAAGCGCTGATTTTCGACTCCGTATTTAATTCCTTCCGGGGCATCATCGCTTATTTCAAGATAGAAAACGGAGTGATCCGCACGGGTGACAAAGTGAAATTCTTCAATACCGGCAAAGAATATGACGCCGACGAGATAGGCGTGCTCAAGATGGACATGGTGCCGCGTTCCGAACTCCGTACGGGCGATGTGGGCTACATCATTTCCGGCATCAAGACCTCGCGCGAAGTGAAAGTGGGTGACACCATTACACACATAGCCCGACCCTGCAAGGAAGCCATAGCGGGCTTTGAGGAAGTGAAGCCCATGGTTTTTGCGGGTGTCTACCCCATTGAGGCGGAGGACTTCGAAGACTTGCGCTCGTCACTGGAGAAACTTCAGCTGAACGATGCTTCGCTGACTTTCCAACCCGAATCGTCATTGGCGTTGGGCTTTGGTTTCCGGTGCGGTTTCTTGGGACTGCTCCACATGGAGATTGTACAGGAACGGTTGGATCGCGAGTTCGACATGAACGTCATCACCACCGTGCCCAACGTTTCCTACAATGTCTACGACAAGCAAGGCCATGTCATCGAGGTGCACAACCCCGGTTCCATGCCCGACATCACGATGATAGACCACATTGAAGAGCCGTACATTCGTGCTTCGGTCATCACCACCACGGATTACATCGGTCCCATCATGACCCTTTGTCTGGGCAAGCGGGGTGAATTGGTGAAGCAGGAGTATATCTCCGGCAACCGCGTGGAAATCTACTACGACATGCCATTGGGCGAAATCGTCATCGACTTCTACGACAAGTTGAAGAGCATCTCCAAGGGCTATGCCTCTTTCGATTATCATCCCAACGGTTTCCGACCCTCCAAGTTGGTTAAGCTGGACATCCTGCTCAACGGAGAGCCGGTAGATGCCCTTTCCACGTTGACCCACTTCGACAACGCTTACGAATTGGGACGCCGCATGTGCGAGAAACTGAAAGAGCTTATTCCACGCCAGCAGTTCGAAATAGCCATACAGGCTGCCATCGGTGCCAAAATCATCGCCCGTGAGACCATCAAAGCTGTGCGCAAGGATGTGACCGCCAAGTGCTATGGAGGTGATGTGAGCCGTAAGCGCAAGCTCCTCGAAAAGCAGAAACGCGGTAAGAAGCGCATGAAGCAGATAGGCAATGTGGAAGTGCCGCAGAAAGCCTTCCTGGCTGTGCTGAAGTTGGATTGACGCTTCTGCAATGAATGGATAAAAAGAAGAGGGTGTGCCGGAATGAAAGTCGCTTTTCATTCCGGCACACCCTCTTATGATAAATGTTTCTTCAGCAGTGGATTACTTGATGCCCAGTTTGGCTTTGATGTCTTTGGGCAGCGCGTCCTTGTGTACGAGGATGTTCATTGTTTTGTAGGCAACGAAAGCTTTCGAAGCGTACCAGATGCCTTTGTACTTACCGCTTAGCCCCCATGAGTTCTTCACCATGAAGTATTCCTTTCCGTTTTGGTCTTTGGCGATGCCATAGATGACCATGCCGTGGTCGTCGGTTGTTTCCCAGTTGTCGAAAGCGGTCTGACGCATTTCCTGCGTGATTTCCATTTCAGGCAAAGGACGTGAAGTCAGTTCCTTGCGTTTGTCTGTGGCGGTGAGGCCTGTCCAGCGTGCCATGTCGCTTCCGGTGAGCTCAGCTCCTTTGGCTGCGTCAGGCATAACGGCGATTCCGTCGCGTGTAAATCCTTGCTCGCTGACGTCACTGCCCCAGGCGAATGTATAGCCCGTACGGATAGCGTTGTCCATGACGGCCATCAGTTCGTCTATGGGCAGGTTGTAGGACAGGGCGTTGCGCCAGTTGTCCTGAATCTCGATGGCAAACTGAGTATAGAAAGGATGGTGCGTGTACGAAGTCAGTGATACATAGTCATCCGGATTGATGCCCAGGCTTTCGGCGAAGCTTTTCGGGGTGTATTCCTTGCCTTGGTAGGTAAAGGTTTCGGGACATTTGCCCAGGTACGTGTCATAGATGGCGCTGATGCCGTTTTTCCACACCGGGGTCAGTTTGCTGAAACGTCCTTTGCCGATAGCCTGTACGTAAGCGCCGGCCACGGCATCCAGTTCGTTATGCACCGGCAGGGTGTCGCCATACATGATGCCCGGCATGGCTTCCTGCGGCACCAGACCGTAGTTTTTCAGGCAGAACATGATGTCGTAAAAACTTCCGCCCGGTGAGAAAGAGGCATCACCGTGATAGCGCACGTAGTTGACGGCGCGGTCCACCATCGTGTGATGTACAACGAACATTTCGGACAGGTCATAAGTGCCTTTTCCCATGCGTAGCAGTTCGCTTTCCAGGAAGCCGAGGCTGGAGAAACTCCAGCACGTGCTGGAACGGTTCTGGTTTTTGATACTGGTGATCGGATTCTCCTTCACGGTGGTGAATACGAAGCCTTCTTCACTCTTGGGGGCGTCTTGTGCCGCTACGTTAAGGCTCAAGAGACCCAGAGCGGCGATAAGTATTGACTTTTTCATTGCTGTTAAATTGATTTGAATTATTGATTACTGGGCACAAATATAGGCAAAACTTATCAATTCCGCTTGTTTTATCTCTTTCAATTTTTCAAATATTGCGTTTCTTTCCTTGCGCAATGTATTTCCACTCCGGCCGAGGTGATGTCTGCCCCCATCGGCGGGTTGCGTTTGGACAGCTTCAGGTCGATGTGCTCCAGGGTAGGGAAGTCATGGAACAGCCTCCGCACAATGCGTCCGCTCACGTGTTCCAGCAGTTTGGAGGGTATCTCCATTTCTTCCCGGATGGCTCGAAAGACTTCCGCATAGTTGAGTGTATCGGCCACGTTGTCCGTCTGCATGGCTCGTGCGATGTCGGTCTCCAGGCGGAGTGTGAGGGTGTATTCATTGCCCACCAGGGTCTCTTGAGGAGCGACACCGTGGTAGGCAAAGAAATGCAGTTCGTCTAAGCAGATGTAGGTCTTCATGTTAATAAGTTCTTCCGGTTTGTGCGATCATTTCCCGGATTTTCCCGTTCAGGCTATCGGCCTGCATCAGTTGCTCCAATGTCAGGTGCATGCGGTAGCGCCAATAGTGGCGGGGATTGGCCGGGACATTGATGCGTTCGGCCTGTGCGTCCGGATTCCTCCAATGTCCGTCTATGGACAGCCAGTCCTGAAAGGAGAGGATGCTTAGGATGGAGTTGCTGTACAGGTGGTTGCGCACCACTTCTTCGCAGATTTCCGGAGTGGCTGTTGCGGGCGCTTCTCCTTCATGCCCCAACAGGTGGTTGAAGTAACGTTGGGTCTGCCGGGCGTTTTCTTCCCACCAGCCGCGCAAGGTGGACATGTCATGTGTGGAAATGGTGCATACCGAACGGTAGGGATACCATTCAGGGTGGCCAAACTCTTGCGACGGATCTTTGGGCATGCGCTGTATCTCCAGGGAAAGAATGCGCAGCTCGTTCATGACCCATGCCACGCAGGCCGGAATCATGCCCAAGTCTTCACCACACACCAGCATGCGGGTGGATTGGATGAGGCGGGGCAGCTTCTTCATGGCTTGTCCGGCCCAGAAATCGTTGTGCCGATGATAGAAATATTGGTCATAAAGCCGGTTGAAGGCAGCTTTTTCCCAGTCGTTCAAGGCCTGGTAGATGAAGTCGTGCTGTACGCCGATGCGCGGATGGTATTTCTCGGGATCGTTGCGGTCGGGCACGAACAGAACGTCGCTGATGAGGGCGTACAACCCGTCGCGTACGCGGATGCTGTCGGCATCGGTCTTTCCGGCAAAGTAGGCTTCCACCTTGCGTTGGGTGTCAAACTCCGGTTTCATCCGGTAAGTTCCCCAGGCATCGGCAGGCTCTATGAAGGTTTGCTTTACATAATCGGTATGCGTGCCAAACAGTTGTTCCAGGAAGTATTCGTGAATGTAAGGATTGAGGAAGAAGTCTTTGCGGAATTGCAGTCCGTAGCTTTCAATCTCTTGGCTAGTCATGGGCAGAGCCGGTACAAACTGTCCCAACAAACCGTGTACGGCATTCATGGGTATCTCCCAAATGCGGAAGAAACCAAGGATATGGTCGATACGGTAGGCGTCGAAGTATTCCGCCATCTTGCGGAAGCGCTTCA
>CALUOV010000104.1 GCA_944322275.1 uncultured Bacteroides sp.
ACAACTTCAATACGCCACGTTCACCAGGCAGATGTCCGGCTCCCACCACGAAAAGTGTAGAAGCCTGCTTCATGATGCCGGGTATTTGCTTGGCCCAATTAGCATTGCGGCCATAGATCAGCGCTTCTTCCTCTTCGGGAGTGCTGTCACAAGCGTTGCCCATTTTTTCCTCCATGATTTCGAGCAGCTTGTCAAGATCTTGATTGAGATAAGCTTCCGCCAACCGACGAGTCATGTCTATACCGTAATCAATATGAGTGGCCGAACAATAAAGTTGCTGTGCCTGACGCTCCAGACTCTGCGCATTATAGAGCACATCAATTTGTGACTCCGCGCTTTCCAATCCACCTACTTTTTTGCCGGCCTGCTTAGCCTGCGTCTGAAACCAGGTGTCAAGCTGCTCTTGCGGATTATAACCCTTCACGGCTTTAGCAGACAGCACGACAGCCAATTGGGCATTGAGAGCGGCGGGCTTCACCTTGTCAAACATAGCCATTTCCATGCCGATGTTTTCCTTTACCACCGAAGCCACACTATCATACTGAGTCGAAGTAAAAAGACTTTTCAACGTAGTATCGCCTGGCAACATCATGGCCTGCTGCATCTTCATCAGCATTTCGGGCTTCATCATGTCCTCCATGACAAGCTCGCCATATACCTGTGTAACCGCCTTTAAGGCTTCCGGCATTCCGGCTATGCTGTCCTTCATGCTGAGCGGAGCCACATGATGCGTGCCAAAGATGTACGAAGGTTTATCCAACCCGTTGCCTGATATTTTCCATAATAATTGTGCATTGGCGCCTAAAGTTAGGCAGAGAAGCATCAAGAGTGCAAAAATCTTTTTCATTGTCACAAGAGTGTTTTTAGTTATACATTTTTATTTCTGATGCCGCAAAGATAGAACGCAAAAACGAATAGTCAGGTTATCGGTACGTTAACAGAAGGTTAAGAAAAAGAATCAGCATAACCGTCAATAAACGAAGAAGTTTTGCCTCTATTTTATTCACGACAGACTTTGGTTAATGGATTTGTCGAAACAAAATTACAGAAATATTCCTTTCCCGCAAGAAGATTTATACTATATTTGCCAAACGAATAACAATCTATACAACTATGGACATCAAACTATTGTTAGTGGAAGACGACCCGAACTTAGCATATATCATACGCTCCGGCCTGGAAGACATGGTGGGAGGTTACAAGGTGACAACCGCTTCCAACGGTGCCGAAGGCCTGAAGGCTTGGGAGGCAAACAAGCCGGATATCATTGTGAGCGACATCGACATGCCCGTGATGGATGGCTTTGAGATGGTACGCCGTATCCGCGAAACGGACGGTTACACACCTATCCTCTTCACATCAGCCTTGACTTCGCCAAAGGACGTAAAACGGGGCTATGAATTGGGGATAAACAATTACATCAAAAAACCTTTCGCACCCGATGAACTGGACGCACACATCCATGCTATCATGAAAATGAATACGGGAGGTCGGCTCCGCTCAGAAACGCTACACAAACTGGGTTGCTATACGTTCGATGCCGCCCGCGCCACCTTGCGTGATGACCGAACGGAGAAAGAACGCCCGCTTACCGTCCGTGAAAACCAGTTACTGGAGTTATTGGTAAAGAATAAGAATGAGGTGGTACGTCGCGAAGCTATCCTCAGCCGCTTTTGGAATACGGAAGACGATTACTTTGCCTCGCGCAGTCTGGATGTGTTCATTACCAAACTACGCAAGATGCTGGAGGATGACCCTTCCATTTCGCTGAAAACCGTACGGGGCGTAGGGGTCATACTGGAGGTGAAGTGATTAAAGCAACTGCTACTTTCAAGAAGTATCTTCTATGCTAATACAATACTTCATTTATTGAATGTCCGCATTCCGCCAAATAACGTTTTCTGTACCTATGCTTAACCGTCATAGAAGGCAGATGAAATGGTCGCAGCTTACTTACTTTGCTTTTCACCTTATGCTTTGGCAAATTACGGACATTCATTTCATTTAATTATTTTCATTCATCATTCCCACCCAGCATTATTGGGTGCCAATGCAGGATTTCTTTCTATTTCCACACCTGGAACAGGCCACAACATATCTCTATCCGTAAACACACGAGTCATCATTCTTTTGCCTGTAGCCCCAAACACATCACCCGGAAGTACCTCTTTTGCAATATTCCAACGTCTAAGGTCAAACCAACGATGCCCTTCCGCCACAAGTTCAACGGCTCTTTCGTGTTTAATACGTTCAAATACTTCCTCCTTTGTATTGGCTTCAAGCCATGACGGACCACTATTAATATCCGGCATATTTGTAGAAGGACGACGACGCACCTTATTTATATATTCTACGGCCGTAATTTGATTATCCAATTCATTCTCGCATTCAGCATACATCAGATAAACATCAGCCAAACGAATAAGCGGGAAGTTGATAGGAGTGTCTTCCCTATTGTTGATTTCTCCATTCATATTGCCCACAGGTACAAACTTACGGAACAAATAGGACTCTGTTCTGCCACTACCTACACGGATAAAGCCATTGACTTCATTGGGTGCCCCGTTGCTTGCAATGACAAATTCACAGGTCTTTGGTGCGTTATTTACCCAACCGTCATAAGTAGTATAAGGCATAATGATGGTCTGCATCATACGCGGATCACGCTCCTCGTACATGGCAAGTAAGGCATCTTTATTTTTAGGATAAGCAGTTACGGCTTTCCCATCATCGGTCAGTTGGCAAACATATGTGTCATTCCGAACTTCCTGGCTCGTTGTAAATCCCGGGAATACCTCATCCCAATCAAAGGGTTTCCCATCTCTGTATTCGTACATGCCAACTAATACAGATGAAGGCAAAGCGGATGCCCAGTCACTGCCATAGCTTGCACGATTACCCATATAAAAAGCTATCGGCATACCATAATCCTTACCTACTCCTCCGGAATTTTGAATGGCGAATATCATCTCATCGCTTTGATCCCCTTCAGGTGTAAAAAGTTTGGCATAATCATCATAGAGAGAATAATTATAGCCTTTCCCGTTTCTATCCAATATGATTTCTTCAAAATCCTGTGCGGCTTTTTCATATTCCTTCATGTATAAATAGACTTTCCCACGCAGAGCATATGCAGCGCCCAAAGTTGCCCGTCCATAATTAGCTTCATCCCAATGTACAGGCAAAGAGTTTTCTATCGCAAAATTCAGATCAGCCATAATAAATGCAAGCACATCAGCTTCCGAACTCCTTGCTTTCTTCATGTTATTGTAATCAGTCGGCAAATTGACGCTTTCATCATACAAAGGCAAAGCCCCAAAGAAATTGTAGAGTTCAAAATAAAACAAAGCACACATAAATCTAGCTTCAGACAAATACTGCATTTGAGTAGCTTCATCCATTGCTGTTATGGTTGGCACTTTCTGCAAGACCAAATTGGCTCTCATCACTCCATCAAAAAGAGACTGCCATTTTTCTTCGACAAAACTAGATCGCTCAGTATACACTCCTGTAATTACATCACTATATGCTTCATCACCAAATCCAGTTCCGATGTCTGACATACTATCAAATGTAAACTTTAATCCAAACGCATCGTCCACTTGCATTGCGGCATATACTCCCATCATGCCTTGTTTAGCGTGATCCTCCGTTTTCCAAAAGATTCCATCACTTACTTGATCTACCGGGAATCTGTCTAAGTCATAACAACCGCTTGTACACATAGAGACTAATGCTGCAGCTATCCATAAATTATATTTTCTCATATATTGATTCGTTTAAAATGAAAGATTAATACCTATAACAGCCTGTTTCATGGCGGGATATGTTACCCCATCAACTTCCGGATCCAGGCCTTCGTAAGAAGTAAAAGTAAAGAAATTCTCCAAACTTCCATAAATACGGATACGTTCCATCGGCAAAGAAGGATAGGTCGATTTCATAAAACTATATCCTAACTGAATATTTCTGATTTTCACGAAAGAACGATCTTGTATCCAAAAATCACTGATTAATGTATTACGAGTATCATTAAAATCTAATAGACGAGGATATTTGGCTGTACCAGGTTCGATACCTTCATGCCAACGTCCGTCCGCAATGGTTTTGTTTATCTGATAGCTGTGTCGTACAGAAGGGCGGAAGTAATTGTCCAACCAATAAGTTTCCACACCGGTAACGCCCTGGATCAACATAGAAAAATCAAATCCTTTATAGGAAGCTCCCAGATTCAGTCCAAAAGTGCATTTGGGAGTAGAGCCATGTCCGATAATGTCCCGGTCATTGTCATTAATGACACCATCTCCGTTCAAATCTTTGTATAACAAATCACCCATTTCCGGAGTTCCAGCCGGAAAGACTTTCTTTGGTTGCCCTGTAGCTGAATCTATCGGAGCATTTGCTATCAGTTGCTGAACGTAATCCAAATCTGCCTGAGTCTGAATAAGTCGGTCTACTTTGTATCCGTATTGCACATTAATTGGATATCCCTCCTTAATCATACTCGCACCGCTTATCGAGCTTTCATTTCCTTTAAACTTCGTCACCTCATTATGAATGAAGGTTACATTCCCATTTACGAAATAAGAGAAATCCCTTATCTGATCTTGCCAACCCAAACTAATTTCAACACCCTTGTTCACTACTACACCCGCATTTTGACGTGGAATAGAAGCATTCCCATTCACTAACGGAGCGGGAAGATCTATCAATATGTCTTCTGTCTTCTTATGAAAATATTCCAATGTACCAGTTAAACGACTATCCAGGAAACCAAAATCTAATCCAAAATTAAAAATTCCAGTTTTTTCCCATGTCAGGTTTCCATTGGGAATTGCCAACATCGCCAATCCGGTTACGACATTGTTGTTCAATACATAATTGGAAGCGCCATAAAGTGCTTGTGCATCATAATTGCCTTCAATATCTGAATTGCTTCCACGCAATGCATTGTTGCCTAACATACCATATGATAAACGTAATTTCAAATTGTTCAGAGATATCCGTTCAGAGAAATCTTTCATAAAAGCTTCTTCATTGATTCGCCAAGCTGCAGAGGCCGATGGAAAGTATCCCCAACGTTTTCCTTTCAAAAAACGTGAAGAACCATCAGCACGCAAATTGGCTTCCAATAAATATCTGTCATCCCAATTCAATTTGATACGACCGAAGAATGAACGCATAACCCATTCTACTGTATTGCCTTCGGAAGTGGATGCACCAATGGCGCCATTCAAAGAGCCTAAACCCGGATCTATTAGGTCCTTTTTATTCGTACTCAACCATTTGTAACGGAATAATTCCTGACTGGCACCAGCCATAACACTGTAATCCAATTTAGATACTTTATTCTGATAAGTAGCCGTAACATCCATTAAATAGTCATTCCACTTATAATCACTATCTGTAAAATAAGTTTGTACGACACCCGTAGAGGTCACTGTTTCATTAAGAAAATTCCATTGTTCTATGAACACCGGCTTTGTGTCTTTGCTCTTATTACGAAACATATAGTTGAATGAGCCGGTCAAAGTCAGTCCTTTCACAGGAATCAGGCTTCCATAAAAACGGGCTTTTATATATCGCTCCTGATTTTGCCCCGTAGTGTTGTACAATCGTAATAGAGGATTATTTCCAGCTTGCTGAGGATCGTCTTCTATATTGTTCGTAGCACCAAAACGACCGTCCGAAGCACGGAACATCATACCTGGAGTGGTAGCTGAAGCATATGTAAAAATACTTTCCATCTGATCTGTACCTGGCTCCGTAAAGGAAACATATCCATTCAGATTGGTTCCTATCTTTAACCATGGGGTAACGTCTACATCCAAATTGACACGTGCCTGCGTCTTCTTAAAACCGGAATTATCCATCACTCCGGGATTGTTCAGAAATCCAAAAGACGTATAAAAACGGATTTTCTCGGAACCTCCACTGACGGAAACCGTATGATTCTGACTCAATGCCGTTTTAAACATGGCATCCATCAAATCAGTATTGGGATATTTCAACGGGTCACTTCCTGAGTTTGCCCGCCATGTCTCTATAGAAGCGTCAGAATATTTGGTCGGCAAATTTGAATTCAAATTACCTTCGTTCTGAAGTTCCATATATTCCGCATAATCGGATACCAAATCGAAAGTCTTGCCTACAGACTCCCAAGAAAGATAAGCATTGTACTCCACTTTCATTTTACCTTGTTTCCCAGTCCGTGTAGTAATCAATATAACGCCATTGGCGGCTCTTGAACCATAAATGGCTGCTGAGGCTGCATCTTTTAATACAGAAAGGCTCTCAATATCCTGTGGTTGCACACTGCTTAAGGACCCCTCCACACCATCAATAATCACTAGCGGAGATGAATTGTTTAATGTTCCTTGACCACGAATCATGATGGAGGCTACATTGTCTCCCGGTATATTTGAATTAGAAGTGACCAATACACCGGCTGCCATACCGGCCAATCCTTGTGAAACATCTGTGAGAGGACGGCTTTCCGCCAGTTCTGCAACATTAATGTTATTAACCGATCCTGTCAAGTTTACTTTCTTTTCCGAGCCATATCCTACGACCACCACTTCATCAAGCGTTTGCATATCCTCTTGCAAAACAATTTTTAGTTCAACAGAGAGATCTGCTATTTTGATTTCCTGATCTAAATAACCTATATAGGAAATGCTGATTACATTTCCTACCCTAATATTATTTAAGGTGAAATTTCCATTCACGTCAGAAATCACACCATTTCCGGAACCTTTAACAAGCACGTTGGCACCAATGATAGGCTCCCCCATCGCATCTGTCACCACGCCTTTTATGGAAGCTTTCTGTTGGACACTTTCCATTAAAGACTGCGTATGCATAAACGATTCTTCTGTACTCAGAGGGTATGCCGGATGAACGGCAAATAGTGCCAATAATGCTCCTAATGTCATTTTGGAAGGAGAAAAGTTACATAGTTCTGTGATTCGTTTCATAACGATTAATTTTAATTTAGACGATGCAAACTTATGTTTTCGATAAAAAACGATAAAAGTCGATTTTCCGATTTTACTCCGAAAATCATCCTATGGATATTTTCTATGTTATTTTGGAAAATTGCCCTATCACATGTTACAAAATTATTATATGTCACAACTTTGAAACACAAAACATCGGATAATAACCGAATGAGAATTAGACAATTATAAATCTCTGTTTTAGAAAAAACTTGTAATATTGCACATCGTTTTTATGTGTTACCAATCGTTTACTTTATGAATGCATTAATGAAAGTTTTTATTATCGGCCTGACTTATTTATGGACCGTCTCTGTCTCCGCTCAGAATGTTTTACTAAGATTTGGTGTGTTTGCAGATGTACAATATGCGGATTGTCCGCCTTCCATCGGGCGCTATTACCGAGAAGCATTATTCAAAATGGATACGTGTCTCCATGTTTTTAATGAGCAAAATGTAGAATTTGCCATTAATTTGGGAGATATTATCGATAGAGATATACGTGACTTGGACAAAGTCTTGCAACATACAAAGGTATTAAGAAACCCTATTTATCATCTAACCGGTAATCATGATTATAAATATAAAGAAGGAACAAAAAATACTGTGCTCTATCACCGATTGCAGATGCCTTCACCTTATTATTCCTTCCAGAAAGGGCAATGGACATTTATTATGTTGAACACAAATGAAATATCGACTTACGCTAACAAAGGAGACATGGGAAAAGGGAAAGAGCTTAAAGAAATGTTAGACAGAATCAGAAATACAGGTGGTAACCAAGCTTATAATTGGAATGGGGGGATCAGTAAAAAACAAATGCAATGGTTAGATAGTTTATTGACTGTTCATGAAAAGGTGAAACTGCCTGTTATTGTTTGCACCCATCACCCACTTTATCCTTTTGACGAGTTTACTGCACTTAATAATGAGCAAATTCTGCAAACATTGGTCCGCTATTCTTGTGTAAAGCTTGTACTATCAGGCCATCACCATGCTGGAGCTTTCGGTTATTATCAGGGTATTCCCATGGTAACTTTGGAAGGCATAGTGGAAACAGAGAAGCAAAACGCTTACTCGATAATAGAAATCACGCAAGACTCTATTCGGCTACAAGGTTATGGAAGGACCGCTTCTCGCTCTTTCAAAATCAGATAAGGATGAATCATATTACAATGATATGTCAAAAAGGGCATTCATAGATTTAGAATTAGGAATAAAGCGAATCTTTCCCTACTTTTGCAACCACATTTTATGGGAAGATGAAAAGAAAAATCACATTGATACTTTGCATATTTTGCTTTCTAACGGTTAAAGCAGAATATTTCCGGAATCTAAGTTTGGAAGACGGACTGTCACAACCTTCTGTTCTTAGTATTGCGCAGGATGGTCTGGGACGTATGTGGTTTGGCACACGGGAAGGCATAAACATGTATGACGGGGAACAAATTACTTCTTTCAAGGGATTTGTTACCAATGGACAAGGCCACACTATGTGGATAGGGAATTATATATCTACCGTAATATCTAACCTGGAAGGAGATATTTTTTTTCTCGCTGACAAGAATCTTTTTGGTTACGACATTCATAAAGCAGAGTTCAGCCAATATACGACAGATAACGAAACTGATGCCATAGCTGTTTATCAACAAGGAATATGGTATGTTCAGAACGATTCATTATACATGTATGACAGCCAAAAGCATAAAACTTCTTTCCAACAACAAATACCTCATCAAACGATCAATACAATTACTGTTGGAGAAAAATGGATCTATATCGGTACTATGGATGGTATTTATCTGTTCGCACGGGGAACAAACGGGGAGATGAAACATTTGCTGAAAGAAGTGGATATTTACCAAATCTTTGAAAGCAGTACCGGAGAAGTATGGATAGGAACCCGAAGGCAAGGCTTGTATCGTTTTAACCCAAATCGGTCATTAGGATTTCCCAGTGTTGTATGGCAATGAGAAGTCCTTTAATTTCTCCCAGATGGACAGGAAAGACTGCCTTGTTTTTAAA
>CALUOV010000105.1 GCA_944322275.1 uncultured Bacteroides sp.
CACAGTGATGTTCGATACAATGGAGTGTAGGGCAATGTGCAATATTTGTTTATCTATTCGGTTCATATATTATATATTGTGTGTCACATAAAAGCATACAAAGGTATAAAATGGTGAAGAAATAACATAGTCAATCTTTATCAATTTGTCTCCAGACACAATAGAGAGTGGGAAGTGAATTGTTACACCACGATGAAACAAATTTATCCCATAACGTATATGAAAACGTTTGTGTAAACGCATAAACAATGTAGGAATCCTAAGTCGCTTCTTATTTCCCGATTTTCTATTGCCTTGATCTGCTGAAGTTCGGAGGTTTCCCATAAAATTCCCTTAAATTTGTAGCCAAAACATTTAATTGATAGTAGAATGAGAAAAACAAGCCGGGAAATGCCCGCTGAATGGGCTTTGGAAGTGATGCGCAAAGCTCCGTATATCACTGTCAGTTTTACTCGTCCAGACGGAACAGCCTACGGTGTCCCTTTATCATTGGCTTCGGCGGATGGTGAAGTGTGGTATTTTCATTGCGCACCGGAGGGGGACAAACTTGAAGCCATAGCCGTCCATCCCGAAGTTTGCCTGTCGGCTGTGACTCAGTGCAAGCCGACTGTAGGCCCTAAGGATGGCTCGTTCACTCTTCAATATTGTTCGGCTATCGCTTTTGGACGGGCGGAGTTGGTAACAGACGAGATGGAGAAGATTCAGGCTCTTCGCATGATCAGCGAACGTTTCTTGCCTCGGCACATGGATGCCTTTGATGAGGCCATTCACCGAAGCCTGCACCGCACGGCGGCGGTCCGCATTACGTTGACCTCGGCTCCTACGGGTAAACGCAAGCAGTATGACAAGAATGGGGAGGAAATGAAGTATGGGAGAACGGAATAGAATAATATACGGATTGTGTAGAAAAGTTAAATATTCTATGGCATAATGCAGTAAGCGTACCGCCTGTCCGTTTAATAAATAATGATTGAATATTTAATTTCTAATCTATAATGTAGTATGAAAGTCCTATTGTTTATTATAACGTTCCTGTCCGTATTCACATTCTCATCATATCATCAGAAATCGATGCCTGATGTAGCGGACAAAAAAATGGAGAATGGATGGTATTATATCGCGGACGAGCCGAAAGACTATGTCATCCCAACCCCTATTGTGACCGTAAAAGAGTTTGTTGCTTTGAGGTTGGATTCAGATTTCTACGGCATGTATAGCATTGTCGGACAGGTGTGCCGATCTAAACGGCAAGCGTGGGCGGATGCGACCGAGAGATGGATAGGGAAGCGCATCGGTTTTGTTTTCAACGACTCCCTTATAACTTCTCCGCAAGTCAACATGAGGATTGAAAGCGGTGCGTTTCAAATCACAATCCCGCAAGGAAGAGGTGTCCGGTCGTTATATCAGAGCCTGATGAAAGAAAAAGAAGACTCTATAGACGCATTGTTCAAAATGAACGGTTGGGAGAAGGACACGCTTTTTCTCCATCGGACGAATCTGGCAAGCAGGGATTCTCTCATCAATGCGTTGGATTACGGAGAAGCCGATGCCATAGTCAGGGGATTTGAAAAATAAGCTCTAGATCGGCGTTTGCTTTCTGGTAGGGATAATGAAATGCGGCGGGGATATTTTCATTATCCGAAGGAAATACATACCTTTGTGTCATGAAGAGGCATCTAAAGGATTAAAGAATAAAATGTATGCGTATGAGGCAAATAATCATAAGACCTGCCACCTCCTCTGATGCTCCTATCATCGCTTCTGCACTGACCATGGCGCTTGGGGAAGAAACCATGAAGATGTATTGCGGTGAGAATAGCCAAAGTGTGCTTGAAGAACTGGCGCGAAGGGAGGATACACAATATAGCTATCAAAATGCTTTCGTGGCCGATGTGGACGGCATTCCGGCGGGTGCGATTGTCGGATATGACGGCGCGCGTCTGTATGAGCTGCGCGAGCCGACTCTTCGGTTGATTCAAAAACGCACGGGACAGACATTTGTCGGTGTGGAGGACGAGACAAGTCCGGACGAATTCTATTTGGATTCATTGGGCGTATTGCCGGAATTCCGTAACCTGGGTATTGGAGGCAGATTGCTTATGGCTTTGCGGGACAAAGCCTTTGCCAAAGGTTTTCGAAGGGTCGGCCTTCTGGTAGATACGGGAAATCCCAAGGCGGAACGTTTGTATCGTTCACTCGGCTTCGAACGCGTGGAGGCCAGAGTTTTGTTCGGACATCGGATGTGGCATTTGCAAGCCTCGAATTGAAGGTAATGGAACTATTTGCGTCAGCGGCAAAATAGAGAAGTTATATTCAGACCCAATAATTCTTAATCTTTTTCAAGTGAGAAGATTAAATGTCTGTAATTCCAAGAAAATTATGTATATTTGCCGACAATGTAGAAAGCTTGTCTGACAAAATGGAAGGACTCTTTCTGAGTGGAGGGTAGTTATTAACAGAAAAGGTGACTTATCAACTGTTTCTGCAATATCTTCCATTTTTATGCATGGTCTATCAGAAATAATCGCTTATTTCGCCGCCGATAAAAAATGAGTATATGGGAAAAATAATTGCTATGGCAAATCAAAAGGGAGGCGTAGGCAAGACCACGACAACCATTAATCTGGCTGCCTCATTGGCCACCCTTGAAAAGAAAGTGCTTGTTGTAGATGCCGACCCGCAGGCCAATGCCTCATCAGGGTTGGGCGTAGACATTAAACAGGCTCAATGTACCATCTACGAGTGCATCATTGACAATGCTGATGTACGCGAAGCTATTCATGATACAGAGATTGATACTTTGAAGATTATCTCTTCACACATCAATCTGGTAGGCGCTGAAATCGAAATGCTCAACTTAAGAAATCGGGAGCGAATATTGAAAGAGGTTCTTGCGCCGTTGAAAGATGATTTTGATTACATTCTGATAGATTGCTCTCCATCCTTAGGATTGATTACGGTCAATGCCTTGACGGCTGCGGATTCGGTTATTATCCCTGTGCAAGCTGAATACTTTGCTTTGGAAGGCATCAGTAAACTGCTGAATACCATTAAAATTATCAAATCAAAACTGAACCCGTCGCTAGAGATAGAAGGTTTTTTACTCACCATGTATGACTCGCGTCTACGGCAAGCCAATCAGATTTATGATGAGGTAAAACGTCATTTTCAAGAGTTGGTGTTCAATACGGTCATACAACGTAACGTGAAATTGAGTGAAGCGCCCAGTTACGGATTGCCCACTATTCTGTATGATGCCGATTCGACAGGGGCAAAAAATCATATGGCATTGGCTAAAGAACTGATTGAGCGAGAAAAGAAAAACGGATAAGATCTATGGTACAGAAAAGAAGTGTATTGGGACGAGGTTTAGACGCATTGCTCTCCATGGATGATGTGCAGACAGGCGGTTCCTCTTCCATTAATGAAATAGAATTGTCAAAAATCAGTGTCAATCCCAATCAGCCACGTAGGGAATTTGATCCTACTGCGCTACAGGAACTGGCGGACTCCATTGCAGAGATTGGAGTGATACAACCCATCACCTTACGTCAGATATCGGACGATGAGTATCAGATCATAGCCGGTGAACGCCGTTTCCGTGCTTCACAAATAGCTGGACTTACTTCCATTCCGGCATACATTCGTACTGCTGATGATGAAAATATGATGGAAATGGCGCTTATAGAGAATATTCAGCGTGAAGATTTGAACTCTGTAGAGATAGCTTTGGCTTATCAGCATTTATTGGACCAATACGGCTTGACACAGGAACGCTTGAGTGAGCGTGTAGGAAAGAAGCGGACTACTATTGCGAATTATCTGCGTCTTCTCAAATTGCCTGCACCCGTGCAGATGGGATTGCAGAACCGACAAATAGATATGGGGCATGCACGGGCATTGGTGGCGCTGGACAATCCCAAACTACAAGTGAAAGTTTACGAGGAAATATTGGAGCATGGATATTCAGTGCGTAAAGTGGAAGAAATAGTAAAAGCACTGAGTGAAGGAGAGACGATTAAGAGCGGTAGCCGTAAGATAGCTCCTAAACGTGGTAAGTTGCCCGAAGAATTTAATATACTGAAACAACAATTATCCCATTTCTTTGACGCAAAAGTGCAGCTTACCTGCTCGGAAAAAGGAAAGGGGAAAATCAGCATACCATTCAATAATGAAGAAGAATTGGAACGTATCATAGGTATTTTTGATACGCTAAAGAGTAAATAATGGGGAAAAAGTACATATATCGCTTCATGGGAGTCCTGCTGTTGTGTTTTATGCAAGCGGCAGGAATCGTCATTTATGGACAAGAGCGTCCGCGTGCCGCCTCCAAGCGGGCGCATATGTTGTCTAAAGATTCCACCCGGATGGTTCAACCGATAACTTCTATACCATCGGATAGTTTGATAAAATTGCGTAATGAAGCCATTGCGGACAGTATTGCAAAGGAAAACTCCAAGCGTCTTCAGGAATTGACTGAAAGTCCTGATTTGAAAACAAGTGCGTCACAGACGGACAGCTTGTCACGAGAGTTGAACCGGAAACAATGGGTTCCTAATCCGACGACAGCTACTTGGTTGGCATTGGTGATTCCGGGCGGTGGGCAAATCTACAATCGCAAGTATTGGAAGCTTCCTATTATCTATGGCGGTTTTGCGGGGTGTGCTTATGCGTTGACTTGGAATGGGAAAATGTATAACGATTATCAAGCTGCATACGTAGATGCTGTCAATGAAAATTGGGATGCGACTAGTATTACGGACTTATTGCCTCCGGGATATTTGGATCGGGTAGGGCGTACGCAGGTGACTGAAACATTGCGCAGACGAAAAGACACTTATCGCCGTTGGCGTGACTTAAGTATATTTGCTACCATTGGAGTCTATCTTATATCGGTTATAGATGCTTATGTGGATGCGGAATTGTCTAATTTTGATATTACGCCGGATTTGAGTATGAAGGTGGAACCTACCATCATCAATAACCAGCCTAATACTTCTTTCAAGACAACCAATTCGCTAAAAAATAACTCCGTAGGATTGCAATGTAGCTTCCGCTTTTAATTTAACCGTTTATGTCAGAACATATTATAGAATCTGTTATGAAGAAAACAATACTTGGTTGCACTATTCTTTTAGGCCTGTATGCAGGACTTTCGGCAAATGCTCAAGGAAGTCTGAATGTCACTATCCGTGAGAATGGGACTGAAAGTTTGGATACTATAGATTTGCCGCCTAGCATGACTTATCCTTTGGATAGCTTATTGAACGATTGGAAAGCGAAAAATTATATCAATCCAGCTAAAGATTGTCAAACCTCTCAAGAGAATCCGCAATTCAGCGATTCTGTATATATAGATCGTCTTGCAAGGATTCCGGCTGTGATGGAAATGCCCTATAACGACATTGTGCGCAAGTTTATTGACCAATACACAGGCAGGTTACGCACACAAGTGTCTTTCATGTTGAGTGCATCTAACTTTTATATGCCTATCTTCGAACAGGCATTGGATGCTTATAACCTACCGCTTGAACTGAAGTACTTGCCCATTATCGAGTCCGCACTGAATCCATCGGCCATGTCACGTGTCGGAGCTTCCGGTTTGTGGCAATTCATGTTGCGTACAGGGAAACTCTATGGTTTAGAGAGTAACAGTTTAGTGGATGAAAGGCGCGACCCTATCAAATCTACTTGGGCTGCCGCTCGTTACTTAAGGGACATGTACGACATCTATAAAGATTGGAATTTAGTCATAGCCGCTTACAACTGTGGCCCGGGTAATGTCAACAAGGCTATTCGCAGGGCAGGAGGTAAAACCGATTATTGGGAAATCTATAATTTTCTGCCTCGCGAAACACGTGGATATGTACCGGCTTTCATAGCAGCTAATTACGTAATGACTTATTACTGCAAACACAACATCTGTCCTATGGAAACCAATATACCGGAAGTAACCGATACTGTACAGGTGGATAAGCAACTGCATTTCCAGCAGATCGCTGACATCTGTCATTTACCTGTTGAGGAGATAAAAAGCCTCAATCCTCAATACAAACGTAACATCATTCCTGGCCATACCAAACCTCAGACCTTGCGTCTGCCTTTGGATGCTCTCAGTTCTTTTATAGATAACCAAGATACTATTTATACACATCGCCAAGCAGAATTATTCAAAAATAGACATCTAGTAGCAGTATCTGATACTCGTCCGCGTGCAGTGGCAGGGAAGGGTAAACCTACCATTTACAAGATTCGTCGAGGAGACACGTTGGGACAAATAGCCGAACGTTTCCATGTCCGTACTCGTGACCTTCGTTTATGGAATGGCATTGTAGGAAATCGCATCACGGCAGGTAAGACGCTAAAGATTTATAACAACTAAGCATTTTATTTTTGATTTTATTGGCTTAATCGCTTGTCTGCTGTCAAAATTTGCCTATTTTTGCGGAAAGAGAAGTAAAAGAATACGGATATGGAAGAGAACCTTAGTCTGAAAGAGAAAGAAAAAGCCGAAGAGGCGATGATAGAGCAAGCGTTTCAGGAACTGCTGAACGACTATCTTCATACCAAGCATCGCAAGCGTGTGGAAATTATCACGAAGGCATTTAATTTTGCCAATCAGGCACATAAAGGTATTAAACGCCGTTCGGGAGAGCCTTATATCATGCACCCTATTGCAGTAGCTAAGATTGTGTGCAATGAAATCGGACTGGGATCAACTTCCATTTGTGCAGCTCTGTTGCATGATGTTGTGGAGGATACGGATTATACCGTAGAAGACATTGAAAATATTTTTGGGCATAAAATTGCACAGATTGTCGATGGATTAACTAAGATATCCGGAGGAATCTTTGGAGATAAGGCTTCCGCACAAGCTGAAAACTTTAAGAAGTTATTGCTGACCATGAGTGATGACATTCGTGTCATTCTTATCAAAATAGCCGATCGCCTGCACAACATGCGTACGCTCGGTTCTATGTTGCCCAGTAAGCAATACAAAATTGCAGGTGAGACTCTTTACATTTACGCTCCTTTAGCTAATCGGTTGGGACTGAATCGTATTAAAACGGAATTGGAAAATCTCAGTTTTAAATATGAACATCCTGAAGAATACCATGAAATAGAACAGAAACTAGCGGCAACAGCTGCTGAGCGTGATAAAGTATTTCAAGAGTTTACTTCCCCCATCCGCGAGCAATTAGACAAAATGGGGTTGAAATACCATATTTTAGCGCGCGTAAAATCTATCTACTCCATTTGGAATAAGATGCAGACCAAACACGTTCCTTTCGAGGAAATTTATGATATATTGGCTGTACGTATCATCTTTACTCCACGTAGCATGGAAGAGGAATTGAACGACTGTTTTGATATCTATGTTGCTATCTCTAAAATATATAAACCGCATCCCGATCGTTTGCGTGATTGGGTAAGTCATCCGAAGTCGAATGGCTATCAGGCTCTGCACGTCACCTTGATGGGTAACAACGGTCAGTGGATTGAGGTACAGATACGTAGCGAACGTATGGATGATGTGGCTGAACAAGGTTTTGCTGCCCATTGGAAATACAAAGAAGGTGGAGGTAGTGAGGATGAAGGAGAATTGGCCAAATGGCTCAAAACCATTAAGGAGATATTAGACGATCCGCAACCGGATGCTATTGATTTTTTGGACAACATCAAGTTAGGTTTGTTTGCTTCGGAGATTTTTGTGTTTACGCCGAAAGGTGAACTGAAGACGTTGCCTCAGAACGCAACTGCATTGGATTTCGCTTTTTCTCTTCATACAGACATAGGGTGTCATTGTATTGGTGCCAAAGTGAATCATAAACTAGTACCTCTGAGCTATAAATTAAAAAGTGGTGACCAAGTGGAGATCCTGACCTCTAAATCACAACGTGTACATCCTGAGTGGCTGAATTTCGCTACTACTTCACGAGCTAAAATTGCATCTATCTTACGTAAGGAAGATAAGGCCAACCAAAAAGTGGGTGAAACTGTATTGGCCGCTTTCCTACAAGCAGAAGGTATTCGTATGGACGAATCGGCATTAGACAAGTTGACTAACTTACATAATTTCCACACTCCAGATGAACTGTTAGCTGCTATCGGTGCCAAACGTATAATTTTAGGTGATGCTGATCGGAATGTTTTTAAAGAAAAGCAGAACAAGAGCTGGAAAAAGCTACTCAGCTTTTCTTTTGGGGGTGGAAAAGACAATAAGGACAGCAAAGAGCCGATATCATTCGAAACAAGATCTATAGAAAAAATCAATCCTAAAGAAATTTTAAAATTGACTGAGGAAACGATTTCCAAGGATTACATTATGGCTGATTGTTGCCACCCCATTCCGGGAGATGATGTGCTGGGATATATTGATGAGAATAATCGTGTAATTATTCATAAACGTCAATGTCCTGTAGCCGTCAAACTGAAAAGCAGCTACGGTAACCGCATTATTGCCACGCAATGGGATACGCACAAAGAGTTATCTTTCTTAGTGACTATATATATAAATGGTATAGATACCATCGGACTGCTCAATGAAGTAACGCAAGTTATCTCGAGACAACTGAATGTCAACATTCGCAAGTTGGACATTGAGTCGAACGATGGCATCTTCGAGGGTCGTATTAAACTCTACGTACACGATGTGGACGATGTAAGGACTATCTGTAACAATTTGAAACAGATACAGAATATCAAGCAAGTAACACGTATAGAAGACTGATGTCATGAATACAGTGGACAAAGAAGCGAACATTATTCTGGTAAAGAAAGGATATGAGAAAATTGTAAGCGAGTTACCACGCATTCTACCTATAGGTTATTTGATTATGGTGTTGATAGGGATGCTGTTTAATTATTTTAAAGACACTGTCCAAAATTTTGTGTAAATGGAAACAGGATTCAGTTATAAGTTTCTTCTTATATCTGGATTCTGTTTTCA
>CALUOV010000106.1 GCA_944322275.1 uncultured Bacteroides sp.
TGCATGGCGCCACGTCCCGCCAGATTCTTTGGCTGCTTGCCAAGCCTTTCTGCCTGTATGCCCTTGTGGCGTACATAGTGGCTATGCCCGTCACGTGGGGACTGATGCAGAACTGGCTGCAACAGTTCGCCTATCGGGCGGCGTTGGCTCCGGGTCTGTTTGTCTGCCCCTTCGTGGTCGTGGTGGGTGTTGCCCTGATTACGGTCTGCTTGCAGGCGGCTCTGTTAGGGCGGGTCAATCCGGCGGAGTGTATGAAGACGGAATAGGAAATATGTATTAAACGAAATGGAATATGACACTGCATTACTTGAAAATCGCTTGGCGTAACCTGCTGAAGTACCGCACGCAGAACCTTATCAGCATCATCGGACTTGGCGTCTGTTTGCTGTGCTTTACCGTCTGTATGTATTGCTGCCGGTATATTTTAGATACAGATGCCTGTTTTGAGAACAGCAGTCGCATGGCTGAACTGCATTTGGAGAGGGAGAATGGTGATGTTTTCTCCGGAACGCCCGCAAGGTTGGTGGAACGTTTGCGCACGATGTCTTGGAGCACGGCGGAGGCTTTTACTTTTGCCGTTTATCCGCACGAGCGTACTTACCATGTGGAAGCGGACGAGGGGGAAGAGTTGCTGCCCTTCGACCCTTTGATGTGCATGGAGGTGGACAGTTGTTTCAGACAGGTGTTTACGCCCCACGTAGTGACAGGCTCCTGGGAAGTGGCATCGCAAACGCCCAATGCCGTAGTGCTGACCCGACGGACGGCTGAGCGGATGTTTGGCTCTGTGGCTGATGCGGTAGGACGACGGATGGTTACGGCAGACAAATTGCCTTACTCGCGGAAGCGGGGTGGGGTGGGCTATACCGTGCAGGCGGTTATAGAAGACATACCGGAGAATACGAGCCTGTGCTTTATGGAGCGTCTGGATATGTTGGTGCTGAACGATAGTGACGGACTGTTGAACTACGGGAAACGGGATGAGATGACCGGTGGGGTGACTGTTGCTTTGTTGCGGCCCGGTGCCGCTCCGGCCAAACTGGAAGCGGAACTGAGGGAACGGGATTTGCGTCAGACGCTTTATGAAGCGGATTGTCCTGTACGGGCCGAGGCTTTTGGGAAAGTCTTTTGGCAATATTCCGTGGCTCCCTATTTTGTGGGCGTTTCCTTCGCTTTGGGTATACTTGTCCTGTTGGTGGGCTTGCTCAATTTCTTCTATTTCTTGGTCGGCTCTTTCTTTAGCCGTAGCCGGGAGTATAGTTTGCGCAGGGTGTTGGGCGGCGGAGTAAGGCAGCTGCTGGGACAACTCTTTACGCAGGCCGTGCTGGTAGTGTTGCTGGCTTTCCTGCTGACGTTTTGCCTGATAGAACTTTCGGCTCCTTACCTGCATTTGACGTTGATGAAATACACACTTGTCGTCGACCCGCAACAATTGATGGCGCAATGTGGACAATATTTGTTGGGCGTGTTGCTGTGCAGCCTTGCGGTATGTGCGGCGGCTGTGATGCATACCCGCCACGTTCGTATTCTGACAGGACTACGTGACACACAGTCTGGCAGGAAACGGTTTCGGGGCAGAACATTGCTGTTGGGGATGCAATACGTTATCTGTTGGGTATTCGTCACGTTGGCGGTGGCTCTTTATCTACAGGCCAATCGTACGACTTCCACCCTTTTCGGAACATTGACGAACACTGAGAAGGCGGATATCCTGAGTGTTCCTTTGGACTATCCTTTCATGGAACAGGCAGATAAATTGGTTTTGGTGGAGCGTATGAGGCAACATGCCGATGTGGAGGATTGCCTGCTGGCTGATATTGCTTACCATCGGGGCGTGTCGGGTACGGGACTGTTTACTCAACCTTACACCGAGGCAGACCATGGAGAATTGCCTACCTATATATTGTCTGTCCCGGAGAACTTTTTCGACTTCATGCATCTTCCGATAAGGCGTGGCACAGTTTTCCGCAATGCGCAGGAGATGGTGGTGGATGAAAGGTTGGAGGAAGATATGCAGGCGAGGAAACAAGAGAGCCTGATGGGACGCGTTCTCTATAACTTCAGCCAAGGGTATGCCGTAAGCGGTGTATGTGCTCCCTTTGTAACAGATGTGTATAGCGATTCGCGCAGGGCGGGCAACCTTCAAGGCTTTGCCTTTCTGCCTTCTGACTTTACCCAATACGTGGGACATTGCTACTTGAAGTGTCATTCCGGACGTACGGACGAGGTGCGCCGATATGTTGAGGAGATGTTGACGGAAGCATTGCCTCGTACCATCCGCCCCCAGATTTCCACGTTGTTGGAGGATGTGGAGGAAATGCAGGGCATCGAAAGCAAGTTGAGAGGCATTGTGTTGTTCCTGGCCGTAGTCTGTGTGGTGATTACTTTGCTGGGAGTTTATGCGGCCATAACTCTTGACACGGAACGTCGCCGCAAGGAAGTGGCCATCCGCAAGGTAAATGGTGCGGGTGTCCGGCAGATACTTTTGCTTTTCGCCCGTTCTTATCTGTGGATATTGGGTGTGACTGCCATGTTGGCTTTTCCGTTGCTTTATGGGTTACTGAAAGGTTGGAGCAGTATGTATGCCACTTTCTTTAGCTACGGACCGCTCTTTTGGCTGTGCATCTTCTTGCTTGTGTCGGCAGTAACGGTGTTTACCGTCCTCTTCCGTATCCTGAAGGTTGCGAGAGTGAATCCGGCAGAGGTGGTGAAGAGTGAATGAAATGGGAATTTAGATAGCACACAGATGACACAGATTAAACGAGATGACCACAGATTTTTAAAGGGGCTTCGCCCGAATCTTTCTCATTTCAGATTCCAGAATTCAGATTTCATAAATCAGAAATCAGTAAATGAAATAATCTGTGAAAATCTGTCTTATCAGTGTCATCTGTGTGCCATATAAACACCCCGATAAATTGTCATTTATATTATTAACCATAAAAACTGAAACAATTATGATGATTAAAACAGTAAACTTACAGAAAATCTTCCGCACGGAAGAAGTGCAGACCCTGGCACTGAACGATGTGAACATCGAAGTGAACGAAGGCGAGTTCGTGGCTGTCATGGGCCCTTCGGGGTGTGGCAAGTCCACCTTGCTCAACATCCTCGGCTTGCTGGACAACCCCACGTCGGGTGAGTATTACCTGAACGGCACGGAAGTGTCGAAGTTCACCGAAAGCCAACGCACCAGCCTGCGTAAGGGAGTCATCGGTTTCGTCTTTCAGAGTTTCAACCTGATAGACGAACTGAACGTGTACGAGAACATCGAATTGCCTTTGCTCTATATGGGTGTGCCGCAGGCCGAACGCAAGCGCAGGGTGGAGCAGGCGATGGAGCGCATGGCCATCATGCACCGCGCCAAACACTTCCCGCAACAGCTCTCCGGCGGTCAGCAGCAGCGTGTGGCCATCGCCCGTGCCGTAGTGGCGGGACCGAAACTCATCCTTGCCGACGAACCTACCGGTAATTTGGATTCGAAGAACGGCAAGGAGGTGATGGACTTACTGAAGGAGCTAAACAAAGAAGGCACAACCATCGTCATGGTGACACACTCGCAGCACGATGCCGGTTTTGCCGACCGCATCATCAACCTCTTCGACGGGCAGGTGGTGACAGAAACAAACTTGTGATATACAACAAAAGGTGGCCCGACAGCCACCTTTTGTTATTTTATCAATTTTGTTTGCATTTACTTGATGATGTCCAACTGGCGGAAGCATTTTGTCAGCTTCTCTACGGCAATGTCTATCTGCTCCTTGGTGTGTGTGGCCATGAGGGCTACACGTACCAACGTGTCTTGCGGAGCGCAAGCGGGCGGAATGACGGGATTGATAAAAATGCCTTCGTCAAAAGCCAGTTTGGTAACAGTAAAAGTCTTCTCGGTGTCGCGCACATAGAGCGGGATGATGGGTGACTCGGTGTCACCTATTTCGAAGCCGGCATCGCGGAAAGCCTTCAATGCATAGTTGGTGATGTCCCACAGGCGTTGGATACGTTCAGGTTCGTTCTGAATGATGTGCAACGCTTCGCGGGCAGCGGCGGTGGCGGCAGGTGTGCTGCTTGCCTGGAAAATGTACGAACGGGCGTTGTGACGCAACCAGTTGATGACTTCCTTGTCTCCGGCTACGAAACCACCTATGGAAGCTAATGATTTGCTGAAGGTGCCCATGATGAGGTCAACATCGTCCGTCACGCCGAAATGGTCGCATACGCCTCGCCCTTGGCGTCCGAATACACCCAGACCGTGAGCTTCGTCCACATAGATGCTGGCATTGTATTTCTTTTTCAAGCGGACAATTTCGGGTAGGTTGGCTAAATCACCTTCCATTGAGAACACACCGTCTACGATAATCAGCTTGATGGCGTCTGGCTCGCACTTCTTCAACTCTTTCTCCAGGTCCTCCATGTCGTTGTGCTTATACTTCAGTTGGGTGGCGAAGGAAAGACGGCGTCCGTCTACGATGGACGCATGGTCACGGTCATCACAAATGATGTAGTCACCGCGTCCCGCCAATTGGGGAATCACGCCCTCGTTTACCGTAAATCCTGTGGAGAAGCACAGGGCCTCGTCTTTACCCACGAACTCGGCCAGTTCTTTTTCCAGTTGTACATGGATGTCCAATGTACCGTTAAGCAGGCGTGAACCCGCACACCCTGTTCCGTACTTGTCTGTGGCAGCTTTGGCCGCTTCAATGATGCGTTTGTCGTATGTCAGTCCCATGTAGGCATTCGAGCCGAACATGAGGACTTTCTTGCCGTCCATCAGTACCTCCGTATCCTGATGGCTGTCGATTTCGCGGAAATACGGATAGATGCCCTTGGCGATGAATTGCTGGGGCTGGTCGTATTTGGCGAATTTTTCTTTTAGTAAACTCATTGATTGAATGTCTTATATTTTATGAATATTCTCTATCATATTCCAAAATTGGGGGCAAAGATAATAAAATATGTTTTTACATACGCTTTTTGCTTGGAATTTTCTGTCTTATTATGGTTTTAATAAGGCAAGATTATTATTGTTTGGCGGAATTGTATTACTTTTGCAATAAGAAGTTAAGCAGCTTTGGGCATGAATGAGGACAAGAAGAAAATCGTGTTCATCATCAATCCAAAATCCGGGACGCATGACAAGGAGGCGATACTCAGATGGATTGAGGAAGAATTGGACACGGAGCAATATATAAAAGAGGTAATCTATACGGAGCGTGCCGGACATGCTACGGAACTGGCTGCCCGGTGTGCGCAGGAAGGTGTGTATGCTGTGGTGGCTACAGGAGGAGACGGTACCATCAATGAAATAGCACGTTCGTTGGTACATACCGGCACGGCACTGGGCATCATACCCTGCGGGTCAGGCAATGGGTTGGCACGTCATCTACAGATACCTTTGGATCCGCGTCGGGCGATCGACATACTGAACGAAGGGAAAGTAGAAACCATTGATTATGGAAAGATAAACGGCACCCCATTTTTTTGTACCTGTGGGGTGGGATTTGACGCGTTGGTAAGCTTGAAATTCTCGCAGGCGGGTAGACGCGGTCCTCTGATGTATTTAGAGCAGTCCTTGCGTGAAAGCCTGCAATACAAGCCTGAAGTGTATGAACTGGTGATGGACGGCAATGTCTCAGTCCACTACAAGGCTTTTCTTATAGCCTGTGGAAATGCTTCGCAATACGGAAACAACGCCTATATTGCGCCAAAGGCGACACTTAACGATGGATTGTTGGACGTGACGATTCTGGAACCTTTCACCATGCTCGATGTGCCTACGCTGGCTTTTCAGTTATTCAATAAGACCATTGATCAGAATAGCCGTATTAAAACCTTCCAATGCAAGTCCCTGCGCATACACCGCTCGAAGCCTGGGGCAGCCCACTATGACGGGGAGCCGATGATGACCGATAAAGACGTGGAGGTAAAGATTGTGCAGAAAGAATTGAAAGTCATCGTGCCTCAACATGTAGAGAATTCAATTGCTAACGTATTTCAACGGGCGCAGGATTACATCAGCGGATTGAAGCAACTCAATGAGTCGATCATGGACGATATTACCCAGCGTAACAAGCTGATACTGGACAAAGGCAAGCGTCAATTTAAAAAGCTGACGAAAAAATAGCGGAGTATCCAAAGATATTCCGTACTTTTGTGCACTTAAATTAAAAAACAAATAAATATATGTATCGAACACACACCTGCGGAGAATTGCGTATCTCCGATGTCAATAAGCAAGTGACGCTGGCCGGATGGGTGCAGCGTAGCCGCAAGATGGGAGGCATGACTTTCATCGATCTCCGTGACCGTTACGGCATTACCCAATTGGTGTTCAACGAAGAAGTGAACGCTGAACTCTGTGAACAGGCTAACCATTTGGGCCGCGAGTATGTCATCCAAGTGAAAGGTATTGTCAACGAGCGTTATAGCAAGAACGCCAATATGCCTACGGGTGACATAGAAATCATTGTATCGGAACTGCATGTGCTGAATACGGCCCAGACTCCTCCTTTCACCATTGAGGACAATACGGACGGAGGTGACGATATCCGCATGAAGTATCGTTACTTGGATTTGCGCCGTAACGCTGTGCGCAGGAACCTGGAATTGCGTCATAAGATGACCATCGAAGTGCGCAAATACCTGGACAGCCAGGGGTTCATCGAAGTGGAGACTCCGCTTCTTATCGGTTCTACACCGGAGGGAGCGCGCGACTTCGTGGTGCCTTCGCGCATGAATCCGGGTCAGTTCTATGCTCTTCCTCAAAGCCCGCAGACTTTGAAGCAATTGCTCATGGTGTCTGGTTTCGACCGTTATTTCCAGATAGCCAAATGTTTTCGTGATGAAGACTTGCGTGCCGACCGTCAGCCGGAGTTTACACAGATAGATTGCGAAATGTCTTTTGTGGAACAGGATGATGTCATCAACCTCTTTGAAGGAATGGCCAAATATTTGTTCAAGGAATTGCGTGGGGTGGAACTGACTGAACCCTTCCAACGCATGCCTTGGTCGGAAGCCATGAAGTATTATGGTTCCGACAAGCCCGACTTGCGTTTCGGCATGAAGTTCGTGGAACTGATGGATATATTGAAAGGTTACGGTTTCTCCGTCTTCGACAATGCCGCTTACATCGGAGGTATTTGTGCCGAAGGTGCCGCACACTATACCCGCAAGCAACTTGATGCTCTCACCGAATTTGTGAAGAAACCCCAGATAGGTGCCAAGGGTATGGTTTACGCCCGTATTGAGGCTGATGGTAACGTGAAATCCAGCGTGGACAAGTTCTACTCGCAGGACGTACTACAGAAGATGAAGGAAGCTTTCGGAGCCAAGCCGGGTGACTTGATTTTGATATTGAGCGGTGATGATGCCATGAAGACCCGCAAGCAGTTGTGCGAACTTCGTCTCGAGATGGGTAATCAACTGGGATTACGTGACAAGAACAAGTTTGCTTTGTTGTGGGTGGTAGATTTCCCGATGTTCGAGTGGAGTGACGAGGAAAACCGCCTGATGGCGATGCACCATCCGTTCACTCATCCTAAGGATGAAGATATTCCCTTGTTGGATACAAATCCCGAAGCTGTGCGTGCCGATGCTTACGACATGGTGTGCAACGGTGTGGAGTTGGGTGGAGGTTCCATTCGTATCCATGATGCGGCCTTGCAGGCAAAGATGTTCGAGATTTTGGGATTCACGCCCGAAAAGGCTCAGGAACAGTTTGGTTTCCTGATGAATGCTTTCAAGTTTGGCGCGCCTCCTCACGGCGGTTTGGCTTACGGTTTGGACCGTTGGGTGAGCATCTTGGCTGGATTGGACAGCATTCGCGACTGTATCGCCTTCCCGAAGAACAACAGCGGGCGTGATGTCATGCTCGATGCTCCGGGCTATTTGGATCAAAAGCAATTGGACGAATTAAATCTGATAGTAGACGTTAAAGAGTGAAAGAATCCACGAGAGTATTCCGTTTTGCCACTATCGGTACGCTGAATGCGCTGATTACGGCACTGGTCGTATGGTTGATGATGCACGTGGCAGACGAAGACTATATGCTTTCCAACGTTGTGGCATACATTGTTGCCCAGACACATAATTTCATCTGGAGCAAATATTGGATATTTCCTTTAGAGAAAAAGAGCAACACCTGGCGTCAGGTGCTGCTCTTTCTTATCGCTTTTGGGTCGGCTTATGCCGCTCAGTTCCTTTTCCTTATTGGCTTGGTGGAGGGTTTGCATTGCAACGAATACCTGGCCCAGTTCCTTGGTCTCTTTGTTTATGGTGCGGTCAATTTCCTGATGAACAAGCGCATCACGTTTCAATAAATCTCAGTCTATAAACCGTCTTGTAATGCCTTCATAGGCATCAATGCGTCGGTCGCGCAGGAAAGGCCACCAGCGGCGTACGTTTTCCGACCGTTCCATGTCTATCTCTACAACAAGATTCTCGGGTTCTGTATTTCCGGCTTGGGCGAGAAGTTCGCCTTGCGGACCGGCCACAAAACTATTTCCCCAAAATAGAATGCCGTTTGTTTGGCCGGACGGGTCGGGTTCATGACCCACCCGGTTAACGGAGATGACAGGTAGCCCGTTGGCCACGGCATGTCCGCGTTGGGAGATGATCCAGGCACCTAGTTGGCGTGCTTTTTCCTCATCCGTGTCGGTACTTTCCCAACCGATGGCAGTAGGGTAGATCAGAAGTTCTGCACCTCGGAGTGCCATCAGTCGGGCAGCTTCGGGATACCATTGATCCCAGCATACCAGTACGCCCAACTTACCCAAAGATGTTTCAATGGGTTGGAAGCCTGTATCACCGGGCGTGAAGTAGAATTTCTCGTAATAAGCAGGGTCATCGGGAATGTGCATCTTACGGTATTTGCCCGCTATGGAACCGTCCCGGTCGAGGACTACGG
>CALUOV010000107.1 GCA_944322275.1 uncultured Bacteroides sp.
GTTACGATGGCATACGACTGTCGAACGAGTTCCTGTATTTTACTGTCAGGTACATCACGGTTAAAGCAGACGCTAATCCAATGCTTCTTGCTCATGTGATAGCAGGGACGGATGCCTTCGTATCAGTCTTGCAGTTCATCGATTTGTTCCGGAGCGCACTTGAAGTCACGGATGTAACTTAACTCTCATGCAAGCCAAAGAATAACGTTGTTATTTATAGTTAATAATTGATTATTAATTTGGCAGGTAATAACAAAGATTTGACTTTTGCAAAAAAATCCATATGTTATGAATAATTGGTATGGGGAATCCGGATGAATAAGTATTTAGAGTAGATAACTCCTTCATAACTTAAATATATTTATGCAGCGTATTCCAGAATTAGACTATCTGAAATGTGTATTTATCCTTTTGATGGTGACATTTCACTTGGTATATATCGGAGACAGTTATCCATATGCCAAGCAGGTGGTCTATACCTTCCACATGCCTGGCTTTTTACTTATCTCCGGCTATCTGACACGGAATGTCTGCCATTGGCGGAAGGGCGTGTTGAAGATCAGACGTTTGCTTGTTCCTTACTTGTGCATGGAAACGGGATATGTCGTAATGTCCTATCTACTGCCCGTACGCGAAAGACTGACAGAACTTACACCAAGCATTGTATTAGACAAAATTTTGTTGCATCCCTTAGGACCTTATTGGTACTTGCATACGTTGATGCTCTGTCTGATTTTGTATTATGTCGTCTATCAATACTTACGTGCTGACGGGTTGACGCAGGCCATTGTCTTCGGATTAGCCTTGTTTGGTTTACAGGCCTGTGGCATGATTTCTTTTGCCAATGGACTTTATTTCCTGATCGGATGCGTTTTACATAGATGCGGAATGGATTTCCGTCAAGTGTTCCGTCCTGTATGGACAGCCCTTGTTCCGCTTGTCTTGCTCTGTTGCTATTCGGAAAATTTACATCGAGGACGTTTGGAGGGGATGGCTATCACGTATTTCACTTGTTGTGTGTTGTTATGGAGTTACCGTTATTTGCCTGTCCATGTAGAACGTTTGGCTGGTTTTATCGGGCGTAACACGTTGCCCATCCTGTTATTCTCGCCTATTTTTACTTTACTATCCCGTTATTATCAGCCTTGGTTTGCTTTCGATGCTTCCGGCCTATGCTTCCTGTTGGTGGCTGTTTCGTCTGCTGTGGGAGGAAGTATAGGGTTGTTTTGGGTTATGGATCGTTTGCACTTTTCAGTTTACTTCATTGGAAGAGAAAGGGGTATCTTCCCGTATAAACAATGACATAAGCCAAAAACTTAAGATAAATGGTCAAGTATTATAAGATAAATGGCCAAGTATCTTAAGATAAATGGCCAAGTATCCTATATTACTCGGGCGGGTAACTGATAATGCCCGGATAAGCCTCAAAAAGAGGGCGTTTTATAAAATGCAAAGATGTAGTCTTTGTGTACTTCTCATTTGCAACGTTTCAGCACCATTGCTGTGCGTGCGGGGATGTAAAGCTTCATCCATTCCTTTTTCTCTTTCTTATAAATCGGGTCAGGGATGGTAAAGTGTTTCACACTATCATCGTTGAATCCATATCCTCCATATGCAGTACTATCCGTATTCAGAATAACTTCGTAGCATCCGGCCGGTACCAAGAAACCATAGTCAGTGAATGACTGTTTAGGGTTGAAGTTGAATACAAAGACCAAGTCTTTACGCATATAGGCCAGGATTTGATCCCCATCGTTGTGCCATATTTCTTGAACATTAGTGGCCTGGAAATTTTTGACGCTCTTGATGACCTTTAGCATATCGGCATCGAAATCACCCAAGTAATGATAAGCCAGATTCTTGTTATCCACTAAGTTCCATTGGCGCCGCGCGTACTTGCACGACCATCCGTTACCTTCGCGTGGAAAATCTATCCATTCGGGATGGCCGAACTCATTGCCCATGAAGTTCAGATAGCCTCCGTTGATGGTGGTTGCCGTGAGCAGACGTATCATTTTGTGCAGGGCGATGCCGCGACGCACCACGTAGTTTTCATCTCCTTTCTGCATGTGCCAGTACATGTCGGCGTCTATCAGGCGGAAGATGATAGTTTTGTCTCCCACCAGCGCCTGGTCGTGGCTCTCGGCATACGAGATGGTTTTTTCGTCTTTGCGCCGGTTGGTCACTTCCCAGAACATGCTTGAAGGCTTCCAGTCCTCGTCTATCTTTTCCTTAATGGTCTTTATCCAATAGTCGGGTATATTCATGGCCATGCGGTAATCGAAGCCATAACCTCCGTCCTCGAATTTGGCTGCCAGTCCAGGCATGCCCGAAACTTCCTCGGCAATGGTGATGGCGCGCGGATTAACTTGGTGTATCAGGCGGTTGGCCAACGTCAGGTAGCAGATAGCGTTGTCATCCTGGTGTCCATTGAAATAATCGTTGTAATTGCAGAAGGCTTCTCCCAGTCCGTGGCTGTAATAGAGCATGGAGGTCACGCCGTCGAAACGGAAACCGTCGAAGTGGTATTCTTCCAGCCAATATTTGCAGTTGGAGAGAAGGAAGTGGAGCACTTCGTTTTTGCCATAGTCAAAGCAAAGAGAGTCCCATGCCGGATGTTCGTGTCGGTCGCCGGGATAGAAATACTGGTTGGGATCGCCGGCGAAATTGCCCAAACCTTCCACTTCGTTCTTGACGGCATGTGAGTGTACGATGTCCATGATGACCGCCAGCCCCATGCTGTGAGCCGTGTCGATGAGCTCTTTCAATTCGTCCGGCGTGCCGAAGCGGGAAGAAGCGGCAAAGAAGCTCGACACGTGATAGCCGAAACTTCCGTAGTAGGGATGCTCCTGGATGGCCATTATCTGGATACAGTTATACCCGTCTTTCACGATGCGAGGCAGGACGTTTTCCTGAAATTCCCGGTAGGTTCCCACTTTCTCTTCCTGTTGGGCCATACCGATGTGGCATTCGTAAATCAGCAACGGGTCGGTAGAAGGCTTGAAAGCGCGTTTTTTCATTTTGTAGGGCTTGGCGGGATCCCATACTTGCGCACTGAAGATTTTGGTCTGTTCATCCTGCACCACGCGCGTGGCCCAGGCAGGGATGCGCTCGCCGCATCCGCCTTCCCAGTGCACTTTTAGTTTATATAAGTCCCCATGTTTCAGGGCGTCAGTGGGCAACTTTAGTTCCCAATTGCCGTTGGCTTTTTTCTTCAGGCTATACTTTTTTTCTTCCTTCCAGTTGTTGAAGGTTCCGGTAAGGAAAATTTGAGTGGCGTTGGGAGCCCATTCGCGGAACACCCATCCTGTATCGGTACGGTGCAGGCCAAAGTACAAGTAGCCCGTAGCAAAATCAGACAGAGTCTTCTTTCCTTTGTTTGTCAATTCGGCTTCTTTATCAATGGCATGTTGGTGACGTCCGTTAATGGCATCGGTATAGGGCTCCAGCCATGGATCGTTTTTTATCAGATTCAGTGTTTCCATAACGGATAATTATTTATAAGTTTAAGCTTTTACTTTCACAATTACTTTTTTTACTCCGTCGGGAGTCACTCCGGGGGCGTGTCCGTCTTGGGGGAAGAAGATGGCAAACATGCCCGGTTTCACTTCGATGTAGCTATCAGCCAGCCCTTCGAAGAAAGTAATGTCTTTCTCTGTATTGTAGGGGGCATCGGCAGGTTTACAATCACAAGCGGGGGTATAACCCATCAATTCCACGCCCGAAATAGGAATCTGGATGTCGATAAAATCTCGGTGTGTTTCGATACGTGCTTGTTCTTTTGTTTTAGGTTTGGTCTCGGTTACGTTCACCAACAGGTCTTTTCCTTTCAACTCGGTTTTACCAAGTTCTAATGTCTTTAGGTCATGCGACTTGAGGAATTCTACGGCTTGCGCGAACAGGGGGTTCAACGAAGCGTATTTTTCAATGTTTTCCAGTCTGTCAATTATCATAATCCAAATGTTTTAAGTTAGTATAATCTATCGTGTACTTATTCAAAATCGTCTATTGTATAGTTCATGAAGTCCGCAAAACGTTTTACTTGGCGAAGCATGTCGTCTAGTTTGTCAAATTCCACTTGGGGGGTGAAGAACGAATCGGGCAAGGTTCCCCATATGGTATAGTCCTTGCAGCGTAGGTATTTAAGATATGGGAAATCTTTAGGAAATCCCTTCGGAGCGGTCTTCAGGAAGTTTTCGCCGATGACGGGAAAATATTGGTTGAAGGCAGGGTCTTCAACGATACTTCGAAACTCATCAATGTTGTCGTATACCGCTTGCCGAAGAGCTTTTAATAAAGGTGGGGGAGGATTATAACTTCCACCTGCCACCATGCAGTGTCCTGGCTCCAGGTGAATATAGTATCCGCAATGGTTGGATTTCTTTCCATGGGCGTTAATGTATCCGCCCATATGTATTTTGTAGGGTGTTTTGTCTTGGCTGAAGCGGGTGTCCCGATAAATGCGGTAGGTACACTCTTTGGCTTCAATGCCTCGCACCGACTCATCAAACTTTGAGATACGTGTGATGATGAGAGTCAGTAGATTTTCGAATTCTTGGCGGGCGGCTTCATACAATTCCCGATGGGCGTTGAACCACTCCCGGTTATTGTTGACCGCTATGTCTTTCAAGAATTGAAATATTACGGGGATATTCATATTTCCTATTATGTTTATCAATTTACAAACTTACGAATAAAATTTCTAAACTGCGCATAAGTATTGGAAAAAAATAAAATCTTGGCCTAATTTTGTGCATATTGTCTTATCTTTGCCACACGAAAAAAATAAATGCACGTATGAAAGCAAAAGAAAAAGCAAACGAATATGATGAGCAGACTGTACGGGCTCTTATGGAGTGGGTCACACATGCCGACCTTCCCAAAGAAGTGAGATTGAACGAGGCGGAATACATTTATGATGTGAAGCGCTATGTAGAAGCAAACTTGTATGACATCAAGGAACATTATCCCGACCCCTTTTACAATCCTTCCATCACCCGTCTGCTTCGGCTTAAAGAGATTGTGGAATCAGTGTGATAATGTCACTTTTAATATTTTTCCACTATATCCTTCAACCGAAACCTCTGCTGGCTTGTCGGGCAAGAGGTTGATGCTCTCTACCTTTCCGCTTAACAAGTCCGTAGCCTGTGCGTGGGCGATGTGTGGCAGGTGCAGGTATTCGAAAGCGTGCAAGGGTATGTTGATTCCTACATTAACGGGCATGTTGTCAAAGTTGACTACAATGAGCAATAATTCTGTCTCATACTTTCGCAGGAAGGTGTATTGGCGATGCTCATTAAATCTCCATCCGCCAAGATTGGCATACATCAGGTCGAAGAATTCACCCTTGGCAATAGCTTTTTCTTCCCGGCAAAGGGTCAGTATGCGCTGGTAAATGGTGTATAGGCGTTTTTCGTGTTCGGTCAGGAGCTTTCCGTCAAATTTGCCTCCATTTCTCCAACGCCGGATGGTGTCTACTGCCCAATAGTCGAAGATAGTGGTACGTCCGTCCCGTCCGCTGAATCCTTCACTATCCATCCCCATTTCACCAAATTCCTGTCCGAAATAGATCATCATGGGATTGGTGTTCATGCAGGCCGATACGATAAGGGCTGGGATGGCCTTGTAGGGTGAACCGGCGAAGAAGTCTGATGCGATGCGCTGCTCGTCATGGTTTTCAAGGAAGTTCAGCATCCGTTTCTCGATACCTCCCAGGCTTTGCCAGCATCGGGATATCGCAGAGGCCGATTCATTGCCTGACAAAATGGCCCTCAAAGTATCGTAAAGTCCGACCTTGTCGTAGAGGTAGTCGAATTTGCCCCGATAGAGGTAATTGTGATACTCGTTCGGGTTGTACACTTCGGCGATGAATATCAAGTCGGGATACACGGCCTTAATTTGTGGAATGACCCATTCCCAAAATTCTACCGGAACCATTTCAGCCATGTCACACCGGAAACCATCGATATCTTTCGAGGCCCAGAAAAGCAGGATGTCCAGCATTTTGTGCCAGGTGTCTGGTATAGGAGCAAAGTGGCAAGTCCCTCCGTTCATATAGTCTACACCATAATTCAGTTTTACGGTTTCATACCAATCGGTGATGTTGGGGTATGCGTCAAAGCGGTTATTGCCCGTAGCCTTGGCGGGCATTTCTTTATAAGGCTCTTCGGCATTACCCTTCATGTCAAATTGGCATTGGAGGGGAGTGCCAGGTATATAATAAAAGTTGTTGTACGGGCTGAAAGCTTGGTCGGAGGCATCGTTTACTCCTAATCCGACAGTGCCGTCCGGTTGGGAGTCCGAGTGATATTGGCGCGCCACGTGGTTGGGTACAAAGTCTAGAATGACCTTCAGATCGGCACGGTGGGTGCGTTGCACCAGATTTTCAAACTCCTTCATACGTCCCGGCACATCTTTGGCCAAATCGGGGTCTACATCGTAATAGTCCTTGATAGCATAGGGCGAACCAGCTTTGCCTTTTACTATGGCCGGATGGTCAGGGCGTATGTTGTAGCGTCGGTAATCGGTCTGTGTAGCATGTTCGATGATGCCTGTATACCAGATGTGCGTAGCGCCTAAGCGTTTGATTTCTTCCAATGCCTTGCCGGTGAAGTCGGCCATCTTTCCGCAGCCGTTTTCGGTCAGGCTTCCGTTATGTACAAGGTGCGCATGGTTATTCCCGAACAAACGGGTGAATACTTGGTAGATGATGAGTTTATTGTCTTCTTTCATATTTGGATATTCCTTTCTTTCCTTATTTTATATTTTTACTAAAAATGTATTTCCTTATTTGGGTACGAAGTTAACAAATTTTCTAATGAAAGTATAAATGTCGTATGAAAAAAGTGCTCTTTCATGGTATAAGTTTACTTTTCCCTTTTTTCGTGTGCGTTAACAGAATAAATTGCGGAATTTTTTCCGTAATTCTTCTGTATTCACATTACTATTTATTAACTTTGCGGGCGAATTATCGGAATCCCTATTTTAAAGAACCATAATTTATAGATAGACAACATGGCAAATGTAATTAAGTTGCACAAAGGCCTTGACATCAACCTCAAAGGCAAAGCCGCCGAAAAGTACATTTCCGTAAAGGAACCGGGCTTCTACTCGATTGTGCCCGATGACTTTACCGGGATTATTCCCAAGGTGGTGGTCAAAGAGCAGGAGTATGTGATGGCCGGAGGACCCTTGTTCGTGGACAAGAATCATCCAGAGTTAAAGATTGTTTCGCCCGTGAGCGGTGTAGTGACAAGCGTTGAGCGAGGTGCACGCCGTAAGGTGATGAACATCGTCATCGAAGCCGCCAAGGAGCAGGATTACGAAGAGTTCGGCAAGATGGACCCGTCTAAGATGAGCGCCCAGCAAGTGAAGGACGCTTTGTTGAATGCCGGTTTGTTCGCTTTCATCCGCCAACGTCCCTACGATGTAGTGGCTGACCCTACGGTGGATCCGAAAGCGATTTTTATTTCCGCTTTTGACTCCGCCCCGCTGGCTCCTGACTTTGAGTTTGTGCTGAAAGGTGAGGAGGCAAACTTCCAGACGGGACTTGACGCCCTGGCTAAGATCGCTAAGACGTATCTCAACGTGAGTGTGAAACAGAAGGCCGCAGCCTTGACACAGGCCAAGAACGTGACTGTCACAGCGTTTGACGGACCGCACCCTGCCGGTAACGTGGGTGTGCAGATTAACCACATCTCTCCGATAGTGAAAGGTGAGACGGTATGGACCATCGGTGCTGAAGCCGTTATCTTCATCGGCCGTCTGATGAATACGGGCCGTATTGACTTGACACGTACCGTAGCTTTGACAGGTAGCGAGGTAAAGGAACCGGCTTATTGCAAGCTGATGGTCGGCGCGTTGCTTACGGACGTGTTCAAAGACCGTGTAAATACAGGAAAGGATTTACGCTACATCAGCGGTAACCCCTTGACGGGCAAGCAGGTAAAGGCAAACGGCTACTTGGGTACTTTCCATAGCCAATTGACTGTTATCCCCGAGGGTGACGAAGTGCATGAATTCTTAGGGTGGATAGCTCCGCGTTGCAATCAGTTCAGCACCAGCCATTCGTACTTCAGCTGGCTGATGGGAGGAAAGAAAGAATACGTGTTGGACGCTCGTGTGAAAGGTGGTGAACGCCACATGATCATGTCTAATGAGTACGATCGTGTCTTCCCGATGGATATTTTCCCGGAATATTTGGTGAAGGCTATCATTGCGGGGGACATTGACCGCATGGAGGCTTTGGGCATCTACGAAGTGGCTCCCGAGGACTTTGCCCTATGCGAGTTTGTATGCTCGTCCAAGGTGGAAGTGCAGCGCATTGTGCGTGCCGGCCTCGACATGCTTCGCAAGGAGATGGCATAATATATAATAATGTATAAACAGTAATATAAATTAGATGAAAGCGTTAAGAAAATATCTCGACAAGATAAAGCCGAACTTTGAAGAGGGCGGCAAATTCCACGCATTTCGTTCGGTGTTCGATGGCTTCGAGACTTTCCTCTTCGTGCCCAACACCACTTCGAAATCGGGAACGCATATTCACGATGCCATCGATAGCAAACGAATCATGTCGATGGTTGTTATTGCTTTGATACCGGCCTTGTTGTTCGGTATGTACAATGTGGGCTATCAGCATTTCCATGCCACTGGTGCCGAAGGCGGTTTCTGGGCCATGTTCTTTTATG
>CALUOV010000108.1 GCA_944322275.1 uncultured Bacteroides sp.
GGTATAGAACTGTAGAGGAAAAAGCTACGGGTAAGTTGATACGAATAGAAATGGTGGAAGATACACAGACTTTGGATGAAGTGGTTGTAATTGGTTACGGTTCAATGGCCAAGAAAGATCTAAGCGGTTCTACGTTGTCTGTTGATTCGAAGGTCTTGGAAGAAAAGAACTCCATTAATGTGATGGACGCTTTACAAGGTGCTGCTCCCGGTATGCAGATTGTCAGTAATTCCGGTGCTCCGGGTGCTGAATCTTTTGTAACGATTCGTGGAGCTTCTACATTTAGCGATGACGGTGTAGCCCCTTTGTATGTAGTGGACGGAGTGATCGTAGACAATATTGATGATCTCTCTCCCAACGATATCAAACAAATAGATGTAATGAAGGATGCGGCTTCATCAGCCATTTACGGTGCCCGTTCGGCCAACGGTGTTGTGCTGATTACAACCAAATCGGGAGAATCGGGTAAACCTCGTGTAGATGCTCGGTATCAACATTCATTTTATACAGTTTCCCGTAAACTGCCGCAAGTAAATGCGTTTGAAAGTCGCTTGAGTATGGCTGCTTCGGATCTTGACAATCCCTCGAAAACGTTAGAGAAGTTCTCAGCACGCACGGACTCTGTAGGTATGCAGTATAGTACGAACTGGTACTATCAGGATTTACTCTTCCGTACGGGTGGACGTGATGACGCCAGTGTGCAGATTAGTGGTGGTTCCGATAAGTTCAAATACCGTGCTTCTTTGAACTACATGGGTGAAAAAGGTATTATTCTGGAATCCGGTAGTGACAGATACACGGCTAACATCAATGCGGATTATAAACCTTGGAAGAATATCACATTTACGACTCGTGTTCGTTTAGGATATAATAAAGTAGATCAGATTAAGGAATCTGTGTTGCAAGATGCTATGCGCCGTGACCCTGATATGATTATATGGTATCCGGATGGTGAATTGATACCTTATTACTCTTCTGGCGGGCGTCGTAATCCGATTGCTGAATTGCAGCAACGTATGGATGAGCGTACTACTTACAGCGGAAATTTCTATCAGGGCTTAGCTTGGGACTTCACTTCTTATTTGAAGTTTAACGCGGAAATTTCGGCCGATTATAAGTCTTATCGGAGACTACAGTTTCAATCGAAATATTTGCAAGGTAGTGATAACGGCCAAAACACTGGTTCGGATGAATTGCAGCAGACTTGGAAATACACCGGACAGGCTTACCTGAACTTTAATAAGACTTTTGCCAAAGACCATTCGGTGAACGCCATGGTGGGCACCAGTTTTGAAGTCAGCAATCAGCTGGCTTATAAGATTGGCGGATCGTATTTCTTGACGGAGGACCTTCATTATATGAATATGGCTACGGTGAAGGATGTGGCCAATGTTTATACTGAAGGTTGGGAAGAAGCTATGGCCAGCTTCTTCGGACGCGTGGTTTACAGTTGGAAGAGTCGATATATCTTCAATGCTAACTTACGTTTCGACGGTTCTTCTCGTTTCGGTAAGAATAATCGTTGGGGTGTTTTCCCGTCAGCTTCTTTGGCATGGCGTATTTCTGATGAGCCTTTTATGGAGTGGTCGAGAGACTTCTTGACGGATGCGAAAATCAGAGGAAGTTATGGTGTGACCGGTAATGATCGAATCGGGCGTTATGAATCCAAACTAGTTTATGAAGCAGGCGATGCTTATTATAATACGGTAGGCGGAATTATACCGTCAACTAAATATGGCAATCCTGATTTGAAGTGGGAATCAACCAGACAGACGGATATTGGTATTGACTTGACGTTCTTTGGAGGTCGTTTGATGTTTGTGGGCGACTATTATATTAAGAAAACCAAGGATTTGCTTTCTGACTACAATTTGCCTACAACGACAGGTTATAAAACGATGCGTGTGAATCTGGCAAGTATTCAGAATAAAGGTGTAGAACTCTCTGTAACAGGTGTTCCCGTACAAACTCGTGACTTCAGATGGTCTACTACAGTAAACTGGTGGAAGAATGATAACTTGATTACAGACTTGTCTCGTGAAGACTATGTGGATGATGCGTGGCTGATTGCGGCCGGTAAACCTGCAGGTATATTCTATGGTTATAAGAACTTGGGCGTTTATGAGTATGATGCCAGCAATGCATGGACTTCGGATTATAGAACTCGTCTGACTCCTGTCTTTCAACGCGATGAAGATAACAATGTAATCATAGGTTTGAATGGCCAACCTACGTTGGTTAAGTACATCCTTCCGGACGGGAGTGATTATACCGGTGAAGTAAAACAAATGACAGTCAATGGTACTGTTGCCGGTGGCGGTGACGTTATTTGGTATAATAAACCGGATGAGAATGGAGAATTGGACGGTGTAATTGACTCCAGTGATAAAACAGAGATTGGGAAAGCCACTCCAGATTGGTACGGTTCTTGGAGTAATACTTTTACTTATAAGAACTTCTCGCTTTCATTCAACTTCTATGTAAGTTGGGGAGGTCTGGTTTGGAACGATTTGAAGCGGTACTATAGTGCATGGGGTGGTAATACACATAAACAGACACCGGAATATATACGCCAGGGTTGGAAGTATCCGGGTGAAATCACTTCTTGGTATGCACTGAACAGTAGAGCACGTACAACGAACAATCATTCTATGAGTCTGAGTGACCAGTTTGTGGAGGATGCTTCATTTATCCGTTTACAGTCGGTTCGCTTTACTTATAATCTGGAATCAAAATTCTTGGAAAAAACTCCGTTCCGTTCGATTTCAGCCTATGTGTATGGCAATAATCTGTTGACATGGACCAATTACACAGGATATGACCCAGAGTTGAGTGGAAGCGTTTTGAAACCGAATAAAGACAGTTCGGCATATCCTCGTAAACGTGAATTTGGTATCGGATTTAATATTGGATTTTAAATGGAAAGTCTCTATATGAAAAAAAATATATATATTGCTTTAGTGGCTCTCATGACCTTTTCAAGTTGTGAGAACTTTTTGGACAGAGAACCGGTTTCAGATCTTTCTCCAGAGAATTATTTTCAGGATAAATCAGACATGGAAGCTTGGAATGCCGGTATCTATGACGGTTTTCAGTCAGCTCTTCAGAAAGGGCAAGTCTTGTTTGGCGATGTTCGTTCGGATAATGTTACCAGTACAGGATATCAGAATAACGAGATCTATATGAACGCTTTGATGTCGAACAACAGTGACGCTAAGTGGGAACCTTTTTATTATACGATAGCTCGTTGTAACACAGGCATCGCCAAATATCCTACCATACCTTCTATTTTGGAGGCGGAGTATGCACCTTACATCGGACAATGTTACGGAATGCGTGCCTATATGTATTTTTGGGCGACTCGTGTTTGGGGAAGGTTGCCACTGATCACAGAGGAATGGGATGGTTCTTTGGATAAAATATCCGTTCCACGTTCTTCCTTGGAGGATGTAAAGGCACAAATCTTGAGTGATATTACGGAGGCTATCCGGTATTTCAAGATTTCAGATCCGGGTAGTAAATATTTTCTAGGTGAAGATGCTATGCAGGCGTTGCTTGTAGAGGTTTATATGTGGTATGGTGATTATCAGGAAGCATTGGAAGCGTCCGATTACTTCATAGGACACAGCTCTTTGGAATTGGTGCAAGGTGAAGAAGAATGGAAACGCATCTTTACAAATCCGGAAAGTTCGAAAGAGGTGATTTTTTCTATGGCTTGGGATTATGAGACAGATGGGAAATTGAGTGGATGGCCACAATTGTTGGGGGCTTCCAATACCAATAATGGTTATCGTATAACGGAAGAAATCTTTAATGAATTTATAGACCGCCTGTATTCCGGTCAAGGTAGTGATGCACGTTTATGGAATACGGTGGATACGGTGAAAATTTATTATGAAACCGGACGCGTACCTTTGACTTATGCAAGTTATTTTGGTAATAATTCCAATCCAGCGGTCAATAAATGCATTAAATACAGTGGTGTGGACCCCGATCGGGAATATGATTCTGCCAACCAGTGTTATAAAAGCTATTTCTTAGTGCAGGATGCCAATAATTGTGAAGTGGATCTGGTGATGATGCGAATGGGAAATATTATGTTACTCCGTGCTGAAGCATTGAATAAGTTGGGCCGTGGTAGTGAAGCTTTGGATATCGTAAATCAAGTCCGATCACGAGTTGGTTATTTGAAGGATGCTAAAACAGATGTCAATAATGTGAGTGATATAAATGAAGTGGAGTCCTTGATATTGGAGGAGAGACAATTGGAACTGTGGGGGGAAGGTCAGCGTTGGTTTGACTTGATGCGTACAGGACGTTTGTTGGAAGTGATGGATCCCATCTATACTACCCGGCAGTCGGATGCAGGGGTTGCCATTACCGGATTCGGTGATGAAGGCAGGAGATATTGGCCGATTTATTATGGTGAATTTGAATCGAATCTGGCATGGGCCGGTGATCAGAATCCTCCTTATTCAGAACGTTAATATATAAATTGATTAAAGAAGATGAAACGAAAATATTTAAAAATGGTATTGGCTGTTATGCTTTTGCCAGTTCTTTTGACAAGTTGTGAAGTGTTTGGCCTTGATTTTCAAGATTCGTATGATTTTGATTATGAAATAGGCATGCCGAGTAATAAGATAAATATGTCGGCTTACGATTTTATCCAGTCTCGGACAGATATATTTACGTTATTGGTAGAAGCCATAGATTATGCCGGCGTTTCGGATGAATATAAGTTGAGTAACATGACCTATCTGTTGCCCACGGATGAGGCTTTCAAGAATGAAGATGATGGTTATTTTGCACATCACCAATTAAGCTATATTGATGAACTGACCGGAGATACAGTGACATATGCGCCCATTACGATGACCGCTTATCCTCAGGAACAAGTAAGGGAGTTTTTATTGTATCATATTGTAAAAGGGCCTTATACGTTCACAAATTTGCCCGCAGAGCCAACTTGGTTTGAGACGGAAGCGGTAGCGGATACGGCTTTGGTGAATATGTACCTTCTTAAAGACAGAAATCCGAATATTACTTTTAATAATTTTGAGGGACATTATTTGAATGAAATAAAACCGAGAACTTCGAATTTGTTTAATTCAGACGGTTCCTATATGCATGTGTTGGACAATTGGTTGGACCGTCCGACCAGAGAACAATTGACAGGGGTAGAATAACTGAAAATACATTATGATTATGAAGTATATATCATTTTTCTTTGCTTTACTTTTTGGCTTTTTCATAACGAGTTGTAGCGAAGATGACTATATTCAGATTGATACGCTGAATGCGGATGGTAATGAATTTTATTGTAACCAGAAAGTAAAGGTTTGGTTATGTTTGCATTCAAGTGATTTGTGGCATACGGATTACCGTTGGACTTGTGATGGAGGTACTTTGACACAACCTCAAGGTTTGAACGAAATGACCTGGAAGGCACCGAATGTTCCCGGTACCTATACCATTACGTGTACGGCTACCATTGGAGGCGCATCGGAAACTCGTTCACACAAGATGTATGTTTCTTCTTATTATTTTGATAAGTTTGAAAAGACCTCGCATTCGATGACGATACAAAGCAGTACGACAAATGCCGTTAAAAAAGAATCTGACGGGAATCAGTATTTGCAGGTAAAGGTGAACTCATCAACAGAAGTAACTCGCTATGTGCGTCGTGCTTTTGATGATAATGAATTATGTACTCCTTTCAGTACTCGGATGAAATTAGGCTTTGAAGAGTTTGTGCCTGACGCCGACTCGATAACTGTTGGTACAAAGTCTGGACAACCCACATTGGAATATCGCTGGAACATGCGTGCAGATGAATCAAACAGTAACTCATACATTAATAGAATTCGTTTGATTTGGTATCCGGGACAATTGGCTGAAGGAAATTCTTATCCTTGTGCATATGATGAGTTGGGAAATAAGATCCTTTCAGAAGAAGGTACTGAAGACTATAATGTCCATATAGAAGTACAATATACGCAAGCGGCAGGAACGAAAGTGACCTATCATGAATATCATAAGTTGAATACAATGAATACTTTTGTAGAAGGGCTTTATCAGACAGTAAGTATGTCTGTTGACGAAAGCGAGAATTTTTTGGTACATGTGGCAGGTCAGGAAGTGTTGAGAAGTTCGTTGATACAGAAGATACGTACAGAACAAGCTAGCCAGGGAGGTATGTTTATTGACAATTGGGAACTTTATATACCTAATGGTAATTCAGGTAGAAATGTGCCTGTTGTATATATTGATGACGCTTATGCTTCCAACAACAATGTATTAGAGTGACGTTATATAGGTAAAAAGTTGTATATGAGGATGTGTCAAGGCTCTGTGTAATTTCTTGTTATGCTTGAGCTTTGACACTATTCTTTTAAAATTTGATGTGATATGAAGTCTTTTTTGAGTTTATTAGCGGCGCTGCTATTTTGTAGCGTTACCTGGGGACAGGATTTGAGAGGAATAATAACCGACGCCAAACAGCGTCCGTTGAAAGGAATTAAAGTCTGGAAGAAAAATACGACTGAAAGTGTCAAAACAGATAAAATGGGTTTGTTCGTATTTCCTGAAGTGAAAAATACGGATACACTTGTTATTGCTGTTTCGCGAAAAAAAGAGGCTGTTGTTCCGATAGATACGCTTACCCGCTTTTTACTTAAAGTGGAGAAAAAGAATTTTGTGTTGTGCGCATGGGGAAAGGAAACTCGGATGGACTACACCCGCAAACGTCGTACTCAGACTAATCCGAATATTCTGACTCGTGAACAAATACAGAATCTTTCGGCCAATACATTGTATGACTTGTTTAAGGGAGGTGCCATTGCCGGAGTGACTGTAAATGGAGATATAATAACCATTCGTGGCGGCTCATCCTTTAATCTGGATAATGAACCTTTATTTGTTATTGACGGAACAATTTACGAAAGCAGCCGGGAAGCGGATAGTGTGATTTCAGTCAATGATATAGAAAAAGTGGAAATTCTGAAAGATGCTTCCATGTATGGTGTACGGGGAGCCAATGGAGCTATTCTGATCACGACAATTGGGAAGTGAAGTATCTTTTGTGAACGTATATAGTACCTTTTAGAAGGTATGGCACAAACAATTTCTTTCTAGTAAGAATGAAAAACTGATTACATGAAGAATAGGATTTGCTTTTCATTCGGTCATTCGGATTTTGAGTATGGAGCCATTGTGAAGGAGTTACTTTTCTTGCAGGAATTCCGTAGGTATCATTTCCATGTGTGTTTTGTATAGAGTTGAGTTTACTCTGATAACAAGCTACCAGACAGCGGTTTGAATGGAATGTATCAGAGATTTGCAATAAACAAGTGAAAATAATGCCTTGACGGATTTTTCCTGCACCCGTCCGCAGTGTTTTGCAAAAGGATGATTAGCTCTGAACAATGTAATTTTGCGAACAAAAAAAAGCTGATTATGAGCGAACTGAAAGTAACATTCTACCTGAAGAAGAACGAGGAAAAAACCGATGGGACGATGCTTATCTTGGGACGAATCCGCATCGGCAAGTCAATGGTGCAGTTCAGCACCAAAGTGTATGCTATTCTCAGCCTGTGGGATGTCAAGTCTGCAAAGACTTGCTGGCGAAAAAGGAAAACGTATCAGCACTGGAAGTCAAGAACGCTTTTCAAGGCATATCTTCCGAGCAAGAAATGCTAATCTCCCTTTACGAGAAGTGCAACGACAATTTTTATAAGAAGGTTGGTATAAGCCGTAAATTGGCGACCTACAAACATCATTGTGTGGCATTGAACCACCTGAAGGACTTTCTCCGACAGAAGTACAACGTGAGGGACTTGCCGTTCCAATCGCTCAATCCAGCTTTTGTGTCCGCTTACGATCTGCACCGTGTGCTGAAATCCGCCATCAACAACGGTCATCTGAGGCGGTTTTGTAGGCTATACGTTTGACTATGACGCAGCCAACAGTTCTTGGTATGTAAGCTGTTTTTCCATACATTTAAAGCAACGGTGTCATATATAAAGGCAGGTACGCAATTCCATCTTCGATTTTCACATCCTTATCGTGAAGCACGTAGGGTGTGGATAACTGGGAACCGTATTTGGCGATACATTTTCTCAATGAATTCAGTGCATAGCGCTGTCCGGATTTTACCTCAATAGGTGAAATGTTATGCCTGCTGGTCGTTACAGGTTTGGCTATCAGAAAATCAATTTCCATACGGTCTTCTGCTGATATCCGGGAACTGTTGCTGAAAAAGTAGAGCTTGTGTCCTGCCGCTCGAAGCATTTGCGCCACGATATTCTCCACCAACATCCCTTCGTTCACTTCCAGCTTGCCGAACATCAGTTTCCGGTAAAGGTCTGCACTTACTATTCCACGTTCGTCAAAGGCGTGGCTGATGAGCAGTCCGGTATCACCCATATAACATTTCAGTGTAGTACGTTCTTCATTCAGTTTTAACCCGATACTCGGTTCGGTCGAATTATAACAGCAGTTAATTATTTTAGCGTCACTCAACCAAAAGAAAGCCTGCGAATAATCACGCATACGGGCTTCACTATGCAATGCGGACAATACAAATTTCTTTTCGTGTTTCTGCAATTGTCCCGGTATTTCCTCAAAGATAGCGGCAACTTTTGTTTCCTGATTGTCAGCAT
>CALUOV010000109.1 GCA_944322275.1 uncultured Bacteroides sp.
CATCGGCAAAACCATTTCCGTGGCCGACTATAACGCCGCCTGCCGCAAGGACGTGATGAAGTTCACGAAGGAGTGGGAGGACCTGACGCACCGCATGGGCTACTGGGTGGACATGAAAGACCCTTACATCACGTATGACAACCGTTACATCGAAACCCTGTGGTGGCTGCTCAAGCAGCTCTACAAGAAAGGGTTGCTCTACAAAGGCTATACCATACAGCCTTATTCGCCCGCCGCAGGCACGGGACTCAGCTCGCACGAACTGAACCAACCCGGATGCTACCGTGACGTGAAGGACCTGACTGTCGTAGGTCAGTTCAAGATAAAGAACCCCAAACCGGAAATGACAGGATGGGGCACACCCTACTTCCTAGCATGGACCACCACACCCTGGACGTTGCCCAGCAACACCGCCCTGTGCGTAGGGCCGAAGATAGACTACGTGGCCGTACAGACCTATAATGCCTACTCGGGCGAAAAGATGACCGTAGTCCTGGCCAAAGCCTTGCTTTACGCCCACTTCAACCAAAAGGCCGAAGGCATGGCGCTGGAAGATTACAAGCCGGGCGACAAGCTCGTCCCCTTCAAGGTGGTGGGCGAATACAAAGGTCCGGACCTGGTAGGCATGGAGTACGAACAACTGATGCCGTGGGTGAAGCCTGTGGAAATGGATGCTAACGGCAATTGGCACGACGCTTCCGCCAAGGCTTTCCGGGTGATTTCGGGCGACTATGTAACGACCGAGGATGGTACGGGTATCGTACACATCGCGCCTACTTTTGGCGCAGACGACGCCTTTGTGGCAAAAGCCGCAGGCATTCCCGCCCTGTTCATGATCAACAAGAAGGGAGAAACACGTCCCATGGTAGACCTTACGGGTAAATTCTATCTGCTGGACGAACTGGACGAGCGTTTCGTAAAGGAATGTGTGGACACGGACCTCTACAAAGAATACGAAGGGCGCTGGGTGAAGAACGCCTACGACCCGCAATTTACCGTGGACGGCAAGTATGACGAAAAGGCCGCCCAGGCCGCCGAGTCGCTGGACGTGTACATCTGCATGAAGATGAAGGCCGCCCATCAGGCATTCAAGATGGAGAAACACGTGCACAACTATCCGCACTGCTGGCGCACCGACAAGCCGGTGCTCTACTATCCGCTGGACAGTTGGTTCATCCGCAGCACCGCCTGCAAGGAACGCATGATGGAACTGAACAAAACCATCAACTGGAAACCCGAATCCACCGGTACGGGACGCTTCGGCAAATGGCTGGAAAACCTGAACGACTGGAACTTGAGCCGTTCGCGCTATTGGGGCACACCGCTACCCATCTGGCGCACCGAGGACGGCACGGGCGAAAAATGCATCGAGTCTGTGGAAGAACTCTACGGTGAAATAGAGAAATCCGTCGCCGCCGGTTTCATGACGGGCAATCCCTACAAAGAGAAAGGCTTCCAGCCGGGCGTATATACGAAAGAGAATTATGACAAGATAGACTTGCACCGTCCCTACGTGGATGACATCATACTCGTCTCTGAGGACGGCAAGCCGATGAAGCGCGAGACGGACCTGATAGACGTGTGGTTCGACTCCGGCTCCATGCCTTACGCGCAAATCCACTATCCGTTCGAGAATAAAGAGTTGTTGGATAGCCATCAGGTATATCCCGCCGATTTCATCGCCGAAGGTGTGGATCAGACACGTGGCTGGTTCTTCACCCTGCACGCCATCGCCACGATGGTGTTCGACTCCGTAGCCTACAAGGCCGTCATCTCCAACGGACTGGTACTGGACAAGAACGGCAACAAGATGTCCAAACGCTTGGGCAACGCCGTTGACCCCTTCTCCACCATCGAGAAATATGGCTCCGACCCCTTGCGTTGGTACATAATTACTAATTCTTCGCCTTGGGACAACTTGAAGTTCGACGTGGAAGGCGTGGAGGAAGTGCGCCGCAAATTTTTCGGCACGCTCTATAACACGTATTCCTTCTTCGCCCTCTACGCCAACGTGGACGGTTTCGAATACAAGGAGGCCGATGTGCCCATGGAGAAGCGTCCGGAAATTGACCGTTGGATTCTGTCCCTGCTCAACACGCTGGTGAAGAACGTAGACGCTTGCTACAACGACTATGAGCCGACCAAAGCTGGCCGCCTCATTTCGGACTTCGTGAACGACAATCTTTCCAACTGGTACGTCCGCCTGAACCGCAAGCGCTTCTGGGGCGGAGGCATGACGGAAGACAAGCTCTCAGCCTTCCAGACGCTGTACACCTGTCTGGAGACCGTGGCGAAGCTGATGGCGCCCATTGCTCCTTTCTATGCCGACATGCTCTACATGGACCTGATAAAGGTGACGGGACGCGACAACGTGGCGTCCGTACACTTGGCCAAGTTCCCCGAGTGCGACGAAGCGCTGGTAGACAGCGAACTGGAAGCCCGCATGCAGATAGCCCAGGACATCACGTCCATGGTGCTGGCCCTGCGCCGCAAGGTGAACATCAAGGTGCGCCAACCGCTGCAGTGCATCATGATACCCGTGGTGGACGAGGAGCAGCGCGCGCATATCGAAGCCGTGCAGGCGCTCATCATGAACGAAGTGAACGTGAAGGAAGTGAAGTTCGTGGACGGCGCTTCGGGCGTGCTGGTGAAGAAAGTGAAGTGCGATTTCAAGAAACTGGGACCCAAATTTGGTAAGCAGATGAAAGCCGTGGCCGCTCTCGTGGCAGGCATGAGCCAGGAAGCCATTGCCGAGTTGGAGAAAAACGGAAACTACACCTTCACCCTGGACAATGGGCAAGCCACCATCGAGGCAAGTGACGTGGACATCTACAGCGAGGACATACCGGGCTGGCTGGTGGCCAACGAAGGCCGTCTGACCGTGGCGTTGGAAGTGACCGTCACCGAAGAACTGCGCCGCGAGGGTATAGCCCGCGAACTGGTGAACCGCATCCAGAACATCCGCAAGTCGAGCGGTTTTGAGATAACAGACAAAATAAATATTACATTATCCAAAAATAATCAGACGGATGATGCGGTGAACGAATATAAAGACTATATTTGCAACCAAGTTTTGGCGACCTCGCTCACACTGGCCGACCAGGTGGAGGATGCAACAGCCCTAGAGCTAGACGATTGCACCTTACAGATATGTGTGGCGAAGAACTGAATCGAAAAAAATGATTGAAAAAACTTATTTTTAATACCAATACTAAAAAAACATTTTGTAGTTATGGCAGAAAAGACAAGATACTCGGATGCGGAATTGGAAGAATTTCGTGCCATCATTATGGAAAAGTTAGAGTTGGCTCAACGTGATTATGACATGTTGAAAGCAAGCCTCACTGGTGCCGATGGCAATGACGTGGACGATACGTCCCCTACTTATAAAGTCATGGAGGAAGGTGCCAACACCTTGTCCAAGGAAGAAACCACGCGCCTGGCCCAACGCCAGCTGAAGTTTATCCAAGGTTTGCAAGCCGCTTTAGTGCGCATCGAGAATAAGACGTATGGTATTTGCCGCGAAACGGGCAAGCTGATTCCAAAGGAACGCTTGCGTGCCGTGCCCCATGCCACACTGAGCATCGAGGCGAAGAATAGTGGTAAAAAGTAAACAAAAACATTTTTTCATCCACGGATTACGCGGATGACACGGATTAAAAAATCTGCGTTATCCGCGTAATCTGCGATTGAAAAGTATTGGAATTTGTGCATTATACACATTGTAAGAATGAAGAACGTTTCCCGAAAAGGCTGGATAGCCTTTGTAATCATCCTATCGACTCTGATAGTCGATCAGATCATAAAAATAGCCGTCAAGACCGGTATGTACTGGCACGAGAGCGTGAACGTCATTGGTTGGCTATACGACCTACTGGGCATTCAGGCCGAGCCGCCCACTTGGTTTTACCTGTTCTTTACCGAAAATGTCGGTATGGCTTTCGGCATGGAAATCATGGGAAAATTCTTCCTGACCTCTTTCCGCATTGTGGCGGTGGGCTTGATGATATGGCTCTTGTGCAAATTCATCCGGCAGAACCTGAAGACAGGTTTCTTGGTGTGCGTATCCCTCATCATAGCCGGAGCCATGGGCAACATCATCGACAGCGTATTCTACGGGGTGCTGTTCAACGAAAGCACCACTTATCAGTTGGCTTCCTTCTTGCCCGACAGCGGCGGATACGCGCCCTTGTTTTATGGTAAAGTAGTGGATATGTTCTATTTCCCGATTATCGATACATATTGGCCTGAGTGGATGCCGTGGGTGGGAGGAGAACGTTTCATCTTCTTCAGCCCCATCTTCAATTTTGCCGATGCCGCCATCAGTTGCGGCTTCATCGCCCTGCTTTTGTTCTACAACAAGGAGTTGAGCGAGGCTTACCATTCCGTAACAAAGACAAAATCATGAAAGTATTCGGGTGCTGGCGTATAGGATTCCTTGGGGCGTTGATAGGCGCATTGGCGGCTTGTGATGTAGAACGGCCCGACACGGTGCTGAGTGACAGCGTGATGGAAAATGTGCTGTACGACTATCACATAGCTAAAGCATTAGGTGAACAGATAGATCGGGGAGAGAAATACAAGCGAGTGCTTTACGTGGATTATGTTTACAAAAAGCATGGTATCACTGAAGCCCAATTCGATTCCTCCATGGTATGGTTTGCCCGCCATCCTGACGTATTGAATGAGATCTACAAGAAGGTTACCGATCGTCTACGTGCAGAAGAATCAAACGTAGAGCGACTAGTGGCTTTACGCGAACATAAGCCATTGACTTCACGTGCAGGAGACAGTGTTGATGTTTGGGTGTGGCAACGCATCTATCAACTTACCGGAATGCCGATGGACAACCGCATAACATTTACCCTTCCCGCTGACTCCAATTTCAAGGCGCATGATACGCTTCTTTGGAGTGTATATTTCACTTTTGACGGTACAATGTATGATAGTCTGCATGCTCCTGTGATGGCTTTACAAATGCGTTTTTCCAACGACAGCGTAATAGGTGATTTCGCGCGAGTTCGTGAAAAAGGCATATATACATTAGCACTTGCAGGGGACACGTTAGGCGATATCAAGGAAGTCAACGGCTTTATCTACTATCCTCGTCAACAAGATGCCAAACCACTTATGATGAATAAGATTTCACTGATGCGCTACCATACCGGTTCCGTAGACTCACTGGTATCAGTCGGAGATTCGTTGTTGATTGAAGAAGCCCTTGAAGATACAGTTCAAGCAGTAGAGTCTGTAAGACCTGAAGTTACCGTTAAAACTCCGAAAAAAGAAGAACCTCGACGCCCCACTCCATCGGAAATGCGCAGTTCACAAAGAACACAAGAGCCCAAGCCACACCAACCGGCTACCCGCATAAAGCAACATGCAAAACTCCGGAAAGTAAACGAGTAATGAAACGCTTCGCCTCTCACTACACTTATTTACCCGGCCAAGGTTTCTTGAAACGCTGGGTAGTAGAAACATGTGAAAAACACATCGTCCGTCTTTTTCCTTTAACAGAAGAAGTGGAAAATACAGAATGGCTGGCCGGAGTCATTGTCTTACTTCCCGAAGGAATGCAGACTGATGAAGTGTTGTTCGATGCACAGATTCTTTTGGAAGACATTCCTCGGGAAGTCCAAGCTTCACTTCCCAAGCAGACAATCTATTTGTTTTACCCCTTTGATTTTATTGGCATGAAGCCTGTCGCCGAAACTCGGCACACACGATTGCGGTAGCTATAGCCACGTTAAGTGACTCGGACGTGTCACGACCTGCAGGATAGTTAGGGATGTAAAGCCTACGATTAATCAAAGCACTTATTTCCGGGCTGATACCTTTCCCTTCGTTGCCCATCACCAGTAATCCGTTCATTGACAAAGGTCGAGTATATATGTTCTGACCATCCAAAAAAGTACCATACACAGGTATATTTTCCCTTAAGGTGGTTATCAACTGAAAAAGAGACATGTAGTGCAACTTCACGCGGGCAATGCCTCCCATTGTAGCTTGTATTGCCTTTGGATTATAAATGTCCACAGTACCAGGTGAGCAAAAGATGTGCTCAATTCCAAACCAATCAGCCAACCGTACAATAGTTCCCAAATTACCAGGGTCTTGCACTCCATCCAATGCCAGGCAAAGGCTATGAGAAAGAATATCTATAGGCCTTACCTCCTCCTCCTGCCAACCAAATACAGCTAATACCTGTTGAGGAGTCTTCAACAGACTAGCACGTGCCAATTCTTCTTCCGTCACTTGTACCACCTCATCCACCTGAAGAATCGGAGCTGTAGAAAACCATTCAGCAGTTCCCGCCAAAAAACGGCACGGGAAATGCCCCAATAAGTCACCTACCAACTTAGGGCCTTCAGCCAAGAAAACATGTCCCGCCTTACGATTTTTCTTCAATTCCAGCGAACGTATATATTTTATTTGATTCTTACTAAACATCATTCCTACATTTTCTCTTTTGCGTACAAAAATGAACAGAAGAAGCAGACAATATTTATTCGTACATCCGTGCTCTAAGTTCTTTAATATGCTCCGAGCTGATATACTCGTCATATTCCATCATTTTATCTATAATGCCATGTGGAGTCAACTCAATAATGCGATTAGCCACAGTTTGTATAAACTCATGATCGTGTGAAGAGAAAAGAATATTACCTTTATAAATTTTCAGATTATTGTTGAAAGCCTGAATAGACTCCAAGTCCAAATGATTGGTTGGAGTATCCAATATAAGACAATTAGCATTACGAAGTTGCATACGGGCTATCATACAACGCATTTTTTCTCCTCCAGACAAGACACTGGCCTTCTTCAACACCTCTTCGCCAGAGAAAAGCATGCGCCCCAAAAAACTCTTCATATACACTTCATTACCCTCACCAAACTGACTAAGCCATTCCACTAAGTTGAGATCAGTATTAAAGAAAGACGTATTGTCTAAAGGCAAATAAGCTGTGGTAATAGTTACCCCCCAATTATAATGACCTTCGTCAGGCTTCATGTTACCATTAATAATCTCGAAGAGAGCAGTCATAGCACGCGGATCACGCGAAAGGAAGACGATTTTATCTCCTTTCTCTACATTAAAGTTTACATCACGAAAAAGTACAGTACCATCTTCTAACGTTTTAGTAAGTCCAGCAATCTCTAATATCTGATTACCGGGCTCACGCTCAGGAGTGAAAATAATACCCGGATACTTACGAGAAGAAGGCCTAATCTCCTCCACTGTAAGCTTCTCCAACATCTTCTTACGGCTTGTAGTCTGCTTACTTTTAGCTACGTTAGCACTGAAACGACGAATAAATTCTTCCAATTCTTTACGCTTCTCTTCCGCTTTCGCTTTTTGATTTTGCAACTGTCTCAGAGCCAATTGGCTAGACTCATACCAAAAACTATAATTTCCTGCAAAAAGATTTATTTTTCCATAATCTATATCCACTGTATGCGTACACACCGAATCCAAGAAATGCCGATCATGACTTACAACTAACACCGTATGCTCAAAATTTGAAAGATATTCTTCCAACCATGTCACAGTTTCCATATCCAAATCATTGGTTGGCTCGTCCAACAATAAGTTATCCGGATTACCGTAAAGAGCTTGCGCCAACATTACACGAACCTTTTCTTTGTTGTTCAACTCGCTCATTCTCACGTAGTGTTTATCTTCTTTAATGCCCAATCCACTCAAAAGAGAGGCAGCATCGCTCTCAGCATTCCAACCATCCAATTCTGCGAACTTCTCTTCCAGCTCACTTACACGCATACCGTCTTCATCCGTAAAATCCTCCTTGGCATAGAGCGTTTCACGCTGCTTTATGATATCCCATAGAACTGTATACCCCATCATCACCGTATCCATCACCGTATATGCATCCCATTTAAAATGGTCCTGACTCAACACAGAAAGACGTTCACCTGGCCCCAAAGCAATACTTCCTTTGGTTGGCTCCAATTCACCTGATATCGTTCGCAGAAACGTTGATTTACCCGCACCATTAGCACCAATAATACCATAACAATTTCCGTTCGTAAACTTCAAATTGACATCGTTAAATAAAACTCTCTTGCCAAACTGTACAGCTACGTTTGATACTGTAATCATATAATGCTCTTTTTCTTTCTAAAAACTAATACCTTATTAATTGCAAAGATAATACAAAAAAGTGAGATATTGAGCAAATTACAGAAATATGATTGAAAGTTAATGATTTATGGGCCTTTGGCGATTTGAGTGGGTGCCAACTGAAACCGGTAAAAAGCCAACCTGAACCGGAATTGCGTTACCAAACCGAGCATTTCAAAAGCAAGATTGTAACAATTGACGTAACTCATTGAACCACACGTGTAAACTTCCCTATTCCTCAGTTCGCTGCAAGTGGCAAAAATGCAGAATACGGCGGATATATGCAGACTTTCCGTTACGAATGCATTACCTGTTTACCCTGAAAGAGGGTGCTCTTCTTGTTCTGATAACAAGCTATTAAATAGCGGCTTGAACAGAATATGTCAGAGATTTGCAATGAACAGGTGAAAATTATGGTCTGACGGATTTTCCTGCACCCGTCCGCAGTGTTTTGCAAAAGGATGATTAGCTCTGTACAATGTAATTTTGCGAACAA
>CALUOV010000110.1 GCA_944322275.1 uncultured Bacteroides sp.
TGGATCAGCTGAGTTATGCGGAAAAAATAGCTCCGGATGAGGAATATGTGCTTTTGACAAAGTCCTTGGTTCGATTAATGATGCCGTCTTCTAAAGAAAAACGGACGGAAGAAAATTGTGCGGCCAGTTGGAAAACTTTGGAGCAACTCGCTGCAAAGGAGAGCGAAGTAAGGGAAGAGGCATTATTTTGTATGGCTTTGCTTTATTTACAGGGATATTATAAAGAGGATGAAGCGTTGCATTACAATTTATATAAAGGGATGGATTACCTGAGGGAGGCGGCTTTTGAGGCCAAATCCATTAATGCCCAAACATGCTTAGGTGAATATTTGTGCAGACTTTATTCTTTCGAAGAAGGGTATCATGCTTTTGACGTGGCGTATCGGAATGGAATGGTTGATGCACTGGCTAAGATGTTTGATGTAGCGGTGGCGATGGGGCAATCGGAAAAGGCTGATTCACTGCGGAATGCATATGCACAGAAGGCACAGACAGACCCGTTTATCAGAAACGTATTCGATTTGGAGAAGAGGGAGAGCAGGCAAGCTTGGTTATATCAGAAAGAAGCTTTTGCGGCGTTTGATCCTACCAAGCATTGGATTAACACCGAATTTGTGAAGAATTATGTGTGCAACGGACTGAAAACCAATATCAGTGTGGATACCATTTTGAAGATTGATCCTTCCTTGGACCGAAATTACGTGAAGGCTATCAAGTATGCCCAAGGATATGGAGTGGAGAAAAACCAGACGTTGGCGGATTCTCTTATCTTATTGGCGGTAAAAGACAGCCTGCCCGATGCCATTTATACCTGGGGGCGTTTACTAGACCGGCGTGGAAAGACGTTGGAGGCCATTGCCATGTTGAAAAGAACAGCTGATTTTGACCCACGGGCGGCGGAATGGCTGGCGCATATTTATCGGGACATTGATTGGCAAAGGGCTAAAGAATATTTGGCGAAGGTGTCCGATCCGTCTCGCGCTTATAAACAAGTTGTTGATTTTTGGGTTTGGGGAAGCCATTTCAAGGATGTAACGTTATGGGTGGATGATAAACAGGCTCCGTCATGGGCGGACAAACTGGAACGGGAACTGTGTATTCAGTTGGGTGTCTATCAGGATGTTTCTTCCATTTCGTTTTTAGCCGGAGAATTAGCTTGTTATTATGCCAGCAGACGCGAACCGGATGATGTAGCCATATTTTATCTTGGAATCGCTTCCAAGCTGGGAAAAGAGGGCTATTTCTCATGGTTGGAATTTTCTTCCGTATGTTACTTTATAGGACGTTTGGATATGGCCGGAGCGGCATACATGGAATTTTGTCTTGGTTATTTTAGAATGAAGAAACCGGAAAACGTTTCAATGGAAGAACGTAAAGAAATTGTGGAATATTTGCGCGCTTATTTCCCGGATATGGAAGAACCTTTTAAAAAAGAATTGGGCTTTGATTTTACAAAGGGAATCGAACGAACCGATAAGAAGAACCCTACGATTAGATTTACACGTACAATTCAGCCCGATGAACCGATTTATAAATATTAAGTGTAAGATTATGAGAACGATTTTAACAGCATTCCTATTTTTATGGATTACTACAGGAATCCTTTGTGCTCAAAATTCTGATGAGAAATGGACGTTGGAGGATTCCGTGTTTGTATTTGAAGAAGTACAGGGTAAGACTGTTTATGTGCATAAAGCGCAAACGCGGTATGTGGAATTTGACAAATCATTAACCGGCTCATTAAGCAACAGTCGTTTTAGTAAGACCGTTTTGTTAAGATCGTATGACGAATTGGAACCTCTTGTTCCGTGGGTGGTGGTGCATGTAAAAGAGTCCCCGCTGATAAAAGCTCTTTGTATTCGAGTCCCTGGCTTGAATACGCAAGTGATGGGGTATTGCAATGTCAATTCATGTTTTATTATCAATGTTGCTGAAGATTCCGTTGCTGATACGGATATTTTTGACAGGATTACGGAATATGTGAAAGAGTATACCAAGTATGCCCAAACCCCACAAATACAGAAAATGAAGGAGCAGTCACTATGGATTGCTTCTGATGTTCACACAGTTCTGAATGACAAAGGGATCGCAAAAGCAATTTTAGAAAGTACGGTCAAAAGAATCAACCGATATGCAACGGCTGAATGTATTGCTTTCCATCCCGGAAGCAAGGCGGCTCTTTTCAGATATAGTGCCGCTAATTTTATTCCACAATGGAAATGGACACTTGTTGATTTATTTCTTGCCCAAGAAACCAATGGCAAGTATGGCATTGACAATTTGACGGACATGAATGAAGCAACAAGCAATAAACTTCGTGCTGATTTCTTAAAAAAGTTGGATAATCTGACTCAATAATACGCTATATGGGGGAAAAATCCTATCTTTGTCCCATTATCCGAATAAATCAGAGAAATAGATTACGACAATGAAAATAGCACTTATAGGTTATGGAAAGATGGGCAAGGAGATAGAACGGATTGCCCTCAGTCGCGGTCACGAAGTGGTCTGCGTTATCGACATTAATAATCAGGAGGATTTTGATTCGGACACTTTCAAGAGTGCCGATGTGGCCATTGAGTTTACCAATCCTACCGCTGCTTACGGCAACTGCCTGCGTGCCATGCAGGCCGGTGTCAAGCTGGTGTCGGGAAGTACGGGCTGGCTGGCTCAGCATGAAGAAGAAATGAAACGCCTGTGTACGGAGGAAGGCAAGACGCTTTTTTGGTCGAGCAACTTCAGCTTGGGTGTGGCCATCTTCTCTGCGGTGAACAAATATCTGGCCCGCATCATGAATGAGTTCCCCACCTATGATGTGAGTATGACGGAAACGCACCATATTCATAAATTGGATGCCCCGAGTGGCACGGCCATCACCCTGGCCGAGGATATCGTGAAGAACATCGAACGCAAGACCAAGTGGGAACTGGCTTCTTCTGAAACGAAAGATGAGAAAGAGGCTTTGTATATCACTGCTCTCCGCGAAGGCGAGGTGCCGGGAATCCATAGCATTCGTTACGACTCCGAGGCCGATAGTATCACCATCACGCACGATGCGAAGAACCGCAGTGGCTTTGCCTTGGGCGCCGTGTTGGCGGCGGAATATACGGCTCAGCATACGGGATTCCTGAGAATGAGTGACTTGTTTCCTTTCTTGAAGTGACATTTTTATATTATAGTTATGAAATCTGTACCCCGTAAACAATGGATTAAGTTCGGCATTGTCACCGCCCTTTACTTGCTTTTCCTTCTGTGGGTGAAGAGCTGGTGGGGACTGGTAGTCGTGCCTTTCATCTACGATATCTACATCAGCAAGAAGATACCTTGGAGCTGGTGGCGCAAATCGAAGAATCCCACTGTGCGAAGTGTCATGAGCTGGGTGGACGCCATCGTCTTTGCCTTGGTGGCGGTCTACTTCGTCAACCTGTATCTCTTTCAGAACTACCAGATACCTTCTTCCTCGCTGGAGAAGTCATTGCTGGTGGGCGACTTCCTCTATGTGAGCAAAGTAAGTTATGGACCGCGCGTGCCCAACACGCCCTTGTCCATGCCGCTGACACAGCATACGTTGCCTATATTGAATTGTAAGTCCTATCTTGACTGGCCGCATTGGGATTACAAGCGGGTAGGGGGCACAGGGCATGTGAAGCGGGGCGACATCGTAGTGTTCAACTTCCCCGCGGGCGACACTGTGGCTACCAACTTCCAACAGACAGATTTCTACAGCCTGGCTTATAGCGAAGGACGGCGCATGTATCCCAAGGAGGTAGAGATGGACAGCCTCTCCCGCAAGGAGCAGCGTGCCGTGTATGACCTTTATTATAATGCGGGTCGCAAGCTCATCCGGGAAAATCCGCAGATGTATGGCAAGGTCATCACCCGTCCTGTGGACCGTCGTGAAAACTACGTGAAACGTTGCGTGGGCTTGCCGGGCGATACGCTTCAGATTATCAACGCACATGTCTACATTGATGGCAAGCGTACGGAAGATCCTGCGGACATGCAGCTCAATTACTTTGTGCAAACCACCGGGCCGCTTATCTCCGAAGACATGTTCCGTGAGTTGGGTATCAGCAAGGATGACCAATGGTTGATGAATAATGACCCGGGATGGGAAGCCGAACTGGTGGCTATGGGGCTGAACCTTCGTACGGGGCAAGGGCAGTTGGCTCCAGTCTATCACCTGCCTTTGACCGCGGCTATGTATAAGGCGTTGGACGGAAACAAGAAGCTGGTGAGCCGCATTGTCATGGAGCCGGAAGATTTTGCCGGACAGATGTATCCGCAAAACCTCTATACGAAGTGGACGCGCAATGATTATGGTCCCATTTGGATACCGAAGAAAGGAGCCACTATTACCCTGACCGATGATAATCTTCCTCTCTACGAGCGATGCATTGAGGCTTACGAGGGCAATAAGTTGGAACGTCGGGCCGACGGGCTCTACATCAACGGAGAACGGACGGACACTTACACCTTCCGGATGGATTACTATTGGATGATGGGCGACAACCGGCACAACTCGGCCGACTCGCGTTATTGGGGCTTTGTGCCCGAAGACCATGTGGTGGGCAAGCCTATCCTTGTCTGGCTTTCATTGGATAAAGACCGTGGCTGGTTCGATGGGAAAATCCGTTGGAACCGGTTGTTCAAATGGGTAGAGTAAGCTTTGAAAAATGTCATTCTGAAAATAATGGCTTGGATACTTGGGGCGGTGCTGATTGTGGCATTGCTTAGGGGATGTGTCGCTACGTCTTATCTTATTCCTTCATCGGGTATGGAGAATTCCCTCTATCAAGGGGAGCGCATCTTTGTCGATAAGTGGAGCTACGGGCTTCGTCTGCCTTTCATGCGGTGGGTAGGGTATCACCGTCTGGGAAGCGGAAAGCCTGTAGAGGATGAGATAGCGGTGTTCAACAATCCGGGTAACCTGCGAGAACAGGTTGTAAGCCGTCGGGAGGTGTTCATCGGACGGGTGACGGGCACGCCAGGGGATACATTATTGGTAGACTCTTTCTTTTCCGTGGCATCCTCGAATCAATTTACTCCTGACCAAAAGTCTCTTTATGCTTATCCACGTGATAAGGAACGTCAACTCGATTCCTTGTTGGCCATTCTCTCCATTTCCAGCCAGGCATTGATGGGACAAGACTCCTTACGGAACATCCGTTCGTTTAGCCGTTATGAATATTACTTGTTGGAACAAGCCTTGTACAATCAGTGTTGGATAGAACCTTTGCGTGCGGATACGTCCCAAAGCCTGAGGCCGCTCATTGTTCCTGCCCGTGGACGGGTGGTGCGGGTTTATCCTTGGAATCGAGCCTTGTTGTGTAATACCCTTGTCCTGCACGAGCATAAGAAAGCCTATATTCAGAATGATACGCTCTATGTGGACGGCAAGCCTACATGGCATTGCCGATTTACCAAAGATTATTATTGGGTTACCTCTGACAATACGGTCAATTTATCAGATTCCCGTCTCTTCGGCTTCGTGCCGGAAGACCATCTGATAGGACGTGCCGCCCTCATTTGGTATTCCAAAGAGAAAGGAAGAATAGGAAAGAAAGTCAGATAATTAGTCATTTATTATTTAGCAGTTTACCATTAACCATTAAGTCAATGCTGGACGAAAAAAGGAATAAATCCGTTTATCTCTCCTCTGCTTACTTGGCTCCGGTGGAGTATTACGCCAAGCTCTTGGCATATGATACAGTGGTTGTAGAACAATACGACCATTACATGAAGCAGACTTACCGTAATCGCTGCACCATTGCCGCACCTGACGGGCCGTTGGCGTTGACCGTACCCATCGTCAAGCCCGATACACCGAAAGCTTTTATGAAAGACATCCGCATCTCCGACCATGGCAACTGGCGGCACCTGCACTGGAACGCTTTAGAGTCGTCCTATAACCATACCCCTTTTTTTGAATACTACAAAGACGATTTGCGTCCTTTCTACGAGCGTAAGTATGAGTTTCTGATGGACTTTAACGATGCCTTGTGCCGTTTGGTCTGTTCACTAATAGACATGAATCCGGATATGCACCGCTCTACCGGATACAAGACAGAGTTTTCTTCTGATGAGGCCGATTTTCGCGAACGTATCCATCCTAAAAAAGATTTCCGTACGGAAGACCCTTGTTTCCATGCGAAACCCTATTATCAAGTGTTTCAGGACAGGTTAGGCTTTCTGCCCAATTTGAGCATCGTAGACTTGTTGTTCAATATGGGGCCGGAGAGTGTGCTGGTGTTGCAGGCAAGTGAAACAAAAACAACCTATAAACATACTTTATCATGAAACAGAAACTGCATTCCTTTTTGCTCTTGTTGCTTGTTGCATGGGCGTTACCCGCAGTCGGACAACAGAAAATCCGAATTATCCACGGGCCTTATTTACAGAACGTAGATTCACACGAAGCGACTATTGTTTGGGTTACGGACAAACCTTCCGTCGGTTGGTTGGAAATGGCTCCGGATGACAAAAGTCATTTCTATGCACAGGAACGGCCTAAGATATTCGATACCAAAATAGGAATTAAACGTACCTCCACCCTTCATGCCGTCAAAGTGAGCGGACTACAGCCTGGGACTTGTTATCGTTACAGGGCATGTGCGCAGGAAGTATTGGAACATCGTGGCAACCAAGTAGTTTATGGCAGTACCGCTTCTACTGATGTTTATGGTAAAGCCCCTCTGAGTTTCAGGACACTCGATCCGCAAAAGTCCACCGTGTCATTTGCCATGCTCAACGACATCCATGGGCGTAACGAGGTGTTGGAACAAATGGTAGGGCAATGCGATTTGAAACAAACCGACCTTTTCCTTTTCAACGGTGACATGGTATCGTGGTCCAATGACCAAGAGCAGCTCTTCGGTGGTTTCATGGACAAAGCCGTGGAACTGTTTGCAGGTTCGGTTCCTATGTATTATTGCCGGGGTAACCATGAGACACGTGGTCCCATGGCTCCCTCTTTCCAGGATTATTTCAATCCGAAAAAAGAGGAATTGTACTACATGTTTCGTCAGGGACCTGTATGTTTCGTAATCTTGGATTGTGGGGAAGACAAGCCGGACAGCGATGTGGAGTATTACGGCATTACCGCCTACGATGATTACCGCACGCAACAAGCCCGCTGGTTGGAGGAAGCCTTGAAGAGCGACCTTTATCGGGAAGCGCCCTTTAAAGTCATCGTGTGCCACATGCCTCCCTTCGGCGGTTGGCACGGGGAACTGGACATTGCGCAGAAGTTCATCCCATTGCTGAACGAGGCCAAGCCCGATGTTTATCTCTGCGGACACATCCACCGTTATTCTCGGCATGAGGCGGGCGAGGAAGGCGTAAACTTTCCTTTGATCGTCAACTCCAACAATACCTTGCTGAAGGCGAAGGCTGACGACAAAAGTCTGGACATACGGATTTACGACCTCAACGGAAAGGAGACGGACCGACTGCTGATAGAAAAAACGATTTTTTCTAAATAAACGAACGAAATCAGTGGTAGGTAATAATTTAATCGTAACTTTGCTCAGCATTAATAAAACATATACTATTAACATATAAAATGAAATAAACCATCATGAAAAACTTATTCGACATTAAAGACAAAGTAATCGTCATCACTGGCGGTTGCGGTATTTTGGGTAAAAACATCGCCAACTATCTGGCAGAACAAGGTGCTAAAATCGTTATCTTGGATCGTGTGGAGGAAATCGGCAAGCAACTGGAGGCTGAATTGAGCCAAAAGACGGAAGCCCTGTTCCTTATGACGGACGTACTGAACAAGGAAGTGCTGGAAGAGAACAAGAAAGCCATCGTAGAGCGTTTCGGCACCATCGACATCCTGCTTAACGCCGCCGGAGGCAACATGGCAGGAGCTACCATCGCGCCGGACAAGACTTTCCTCGACCTGGACATCGATGCCTTCCGTAAGGTGGTAGACCTCAACCTTTTCGGCACCATCCTGCCTACAACAGTCTTTGTGCCTGTCATGGCGCAAAACAAGAAAGGTGCCATTGTCAACTTCTGTTCAGAGTCGGCACTGCGTCCGCTGACCCGTGTCGTAGGTTATGGCGCTGCCAAGTCCGCCATTGCCAGCTACACACGCTACATGGCTACGGAACTTGCCACTAAGTTCAGCCCTGAACTGCGTGTCAATGCCATCGTACCGGGCTTCCTGCTGACCAATCAGAACCGCTCGCTGCTGACCAATCCCGATGGTTCTTATACCGACCGTGCCAAGGCCATTATCGCCCACACCCCTGCCGGACGCTTTGCCGAACCGGAAGAACTTTTCGGTACCATCCACTACCTCATCAGTGACGCTTCGAGTTTCGTGACGGGTGCCCTCTCGGTAGTAGACGGCGGATTTGATGTTTTCTCCATCTAATTTAATGAAAGAAATTCTTCATTATTAACTCTTAATTCTTCATTAATAAAGTATGATACTTTGTGAACAAACTTGGCGCTGGTACGGGCCGAACGACCCCGTCAGCCTGTGGGACATCAAGCAAGCCGGAGCCACCGGCATCGTCAATGC
>CALUOV010000111.1 GCA_944322275.1 uncultured Bacteroides sp.
GTACGTGAAAATAAGTTCTGGATTAATGTGGCTCGTGTGGACAATACGTTAGGTGATCGTAAGTTACTCGCTACCCGATATGGCAAGTTTGAGTAATATCGAATAAGGATTGAGAATTTAAACTCAACAATACAAAGACATAGAGAAAATTCTTATGAATTCAAAGAATGAGTATTCTGTGTCTTTGTTTTTTTATTCATATATATTATGAGTCTACAAGACGATAAAAAATGGGAGGTAATTCATAGTGAATACCTTATTCGCCGACCTTGGCTGACGGCCCGATGTGATCATGTACGATTACCCAATGGGGTGGAGAATCCTGAATATTATGTATTAGAATATCCCGACTGGGTTAATGTTCTTGCCCTTACGTGCGACGGTCGTTTTCTGATGGAGCGTCAATATCGCCACGGTTTGTGTTATACGGGTTATGAAATTTGTGCAGGCGTGGTGGAGGACGGTGAATCTCCCTTGGAAGCTGCTAAGCGCGAATTATACGAAGAGACCGGATATGGCAATGGTACCTGGATGCACTATCTGACGATCTCAGCTAATCCTAGTACCATGACCAATCTTTGCCATTGTTTTCTGGCTACAGATGTAGAACCAGTTTCTACCCAACATCTGGAAGTGACAGAAGACATCAGTGTCCATTTGCTTACTGTAGACGAGGTACGTTCTTTGCTTATGGGTGACCAGTTACGGCAAGCCCTCATGGCGGCTCCTCTTTGGAAATATTTTGCTGAGCATAATTTGTTGTAATGCAAAAGTGTTGTTGATGAAGCGTTGGGCTATGTATCTACATGGCTTATTGGGCTTTCTTAGAATGGGTAACCAACTGCAAAATGGAAAGCGAAGTCACGTCCGAAGTCAGGATGGATGATGGGATAACGTTCCCGCCCACTTTCATAGACAGGGTTGATGGCTTTCATGCCTCCATCAAAACGCAGGATGAAAAAATCCAAATCCAAGCGCAGACCGATGCCGTATGCCACGGCTATTTGCTTGTAGAATGTGTTGAACTTAAATTGGCCTCCTGGTTGACTCTCGTAGTTACGAAGGGTCCAGATGTTGCCTGCATCTACAAAAACTGCGCCACGGAATTTCCAAAAGAGTCGTGTTCGATACTCTAAACTGGCATCAAACTTTATATCACCCGATTGATTCAGAAAATTGCCATCTCCAGGAAAAGCACCGGGACCCAGGTCGCGTACAGACCAACCGCGTACGCTATTGGCACCACCAGAGAAGTAACGTTTCTCGAAAGGCACCACACTGGCGTTGCCATATGGAATGGCAATGCCTGCCCCAATGTGGAAAGCCAGCGAATTACGGTTGTCTATCACAATATTTTTGGCAAAGTCGAAATCACCCTTTACGTATTGGGCAAAAGGAATATTCAGTAAAGTATATTCTCCTTCATCATTCTTGCGCATGCCTGTCAGCTTGGCCAAGCCGTAAAGTACGTTTCCTGCTGACTCCAGGTTGACACGAATGGTATAGGAATTGCCGATACTGGTATTATTCATGAAGGCTTGTCCCGCACTGTTGTAGGTATAACTATATCCCGTACGGACAATGAAACGGTCTTCGTAATTATACTTCAATATATAATTTTGTTCTTGGTCAAGAAAAGTCTCGCGGAAGCTGGGGTCTATCCAAGGCATGTATAAGTAGTTGATGTCCAACAGGTCGATACGGTGCTGTACGCGTTGACGCTGAAGTCCCCAATGATAACTCCAGCTGCCTGACGCTACGATGCGGGTAAACTCCGGACGCATCTGGTAATTGTATTGAAGGCCAAACTCCGTAGTGGCACGTATCTGGCGTTTGTAATCCGAACTGAGGAAAGGGAACATGAATCTAGGAAAATTGATGGTGGCCTCTGCACCCAATTCGGTATAGTTGGCGTGGTTGTATCCGCTATTCAGGGGCGAGATAGCTTCATAAGCACCACGTAGACGGACCATAAACGATTCAGAACCTTTGAACAGATTGCGGTGTTGGAATGATACCGCTGCCGCTGCTCCCAAGTCACCTGCGGAATTAGTACCTTCCAATTCGAAAGAGACGGATTGTGGTTTATTCTTAGTCAGCATGACATAGGCATGCAGACTCGTGCTGTCAGTGTCGGAAGGATAAAAACGTATATTGGTGTATTTCAACGCTTGCAGGCGTCCGAAGTTAGAATAGGTGTTTTGCACATCGCGCTCGTTATAGAGTCGTCCGGGACGGATGCGCAGGTTATTGACTAATGTCCTGGGATGCAGATATAATTTATCCTTATAATAAATAGGAAAACCTTTGTAATGGACAGAGTCGTTGATACCTATGCCCGCCGAGGTGGAAGATTGCATGACATTGAAGTCTGTGATGAAGCTGACACTGTCCACCGTATATTGCTTGTGAGGAGCCTCCTCCAGACGGGCTCCGGGTGTGGTAGCGTTCAGATGCATAGTCAAGTCTACCTTATACGTACCCCGGACGGTGTCCGCCGTATAAGTCAGGTAATCCTTGTTGAAGCGGTAGTAACCGTGATCCAACAGATTATCAGTGATGCGTTGGCGTTCGGCATCCAATTGATTGACATCGAAATTCATCCCCTCGTGCAGGTGGGTATGAGCACTGTCACGAGCCATATAGGAGGCTATTAGGCTGTCGCCTATATCGTAGCGGATGCGTTGCACCACGTACGGACGTCCGGTTCTTATCCGATAGGTCACATCCACTTTTTTCTTCTTTTCCCGTAAGTCAGCCTCCACCTGTGCGCCCATGAATCCCATGTTGCGTACGGCCTTCGTCATCTCATCACACGTCCGGCGTGTTTCTTCTTCGTTGTAAATGACAGGAGGATCGCCTATCTTGCGCAACAGGCGGTTGACCCAACGCGTAGTGTCACGTCCCGACCAGTTGTAGACGTATAGTTGTGTCTTTATCAGACTGAACCACTTGGCATTGGGGTTCTGTCGTACATAAAGTGACAAGTCCGATGGTTTCACGTCTTTATTGTCCGACCGAATATGCACATCGTCCAATAGGAATTGGCCGGACGGCACGTATTTGGTGGCCGAGCACGAAGTCAGCAACCCTACGAGCAAAAGGTAAAAGACATGGATAGGACCTTTATTCATGATAACATTGTAAATAAGCCGCTACAAAGATAGGCATAATTTCGGGTTCGGAAAATAGAGAGACACATACTTGGAGGCAACTTATGTATATTGTCGGTGCATAGGAGGACATTTTCAGCGAATGCAAAGGTTAATGATAATTAAATATATGGTATTTTGCATTGCAAGGTACTGAAATAATGCATATATTTGTGTCATGCAAAATAAGGAAGAATATCAACCGTTTAAATAGAAGATATGAATGTAGACAATGTAAAGTCGCAGATGCGAAAGGGAATGCTTGAGTATTGCATCATGCTTTTGCTGCATAAAGAGGCGGCATACGCCTCGGACATTATTCAGAAACTGAAGGAAGCGCGGCTGATTGTGGTGGAAGGGACGCTTTATCCGCTACTGACCCGTTTGAAAAACGATGATTTGTTGGGATACGAGTGGATAGAATCTACCCAAGGACCACCCCGCAAGTATTATCGGCTCACCTCGAAAGGTGAGATCTTCTTGCAGGACCTGGAGCAGGCCTGGCAGGAGCTGAACGATACGGTGAACCACATCCGGCAGAGCTGAGCCGGATACAAAAGTCTTGCAAGGAAAGAGCTTCGCCAAACTTTATGCGTGTCAAAGTTTGGCATTGATTATTCAATATTATTATAACATTTGGGACAATGAAAAAGACACTTACAGTAAATCTGGGCGGTACGGTGTTCAATATCGATGATGACGCTTATCGCCTGCTTGATAGCTACTTGATGAACTTAAGGCAGCACTTCAGTAAAGACGAAGGGGCTGATGAGATTGTAGATGACATCGAACGGCGCATTTCCGAACTTTTCTCCGAAAAGATGTTGGCTGGTCTGCAAGTCATTACTTTGGCCAATGTGGAAGAGGTGATAGCCCGCATGGGCAAACCGGAAGAGATGGACAACGAAGGAGACGCCACAAAGCAAGGAAACGACAGCGATGGTTATGGAGCCGGATCATGGAGCAGGGGAGAGGAAACCGTCAAGGTACGCCGGCGTTTGTTCCGCAATCCCGATGACAAGATATTAGGAGGTGTGTGCAGCGGTTTGGCTGCTTATTTGGGATGGGATGTGACGTTAGTACGCTTGTTGTTGTTTGTCATTTTGATTTTCGGATACGGTACGTTGATACCAGTCTATATCATATGTTGGCTCATTATCCCCGAAGCCCGCACTGCGGCTGAAAAACTGAGCATGCATGGTGAGGCGGTGACTGTAGAAAACATTGGCAAGACGGTGACCGATGGCTTCGGGAAGATGGCTGATGGAGTAAATAGCTACATGCGTTCGGATAAACCCCGCACGTTTTTGCAGCGTTTGGCTGATGCATTGGTCTGTATCGTAGGTTGGATATTGAAGATAGGACTGATCATCTTAATCATCGTTTGCAGTCCGGTGCTGTTTGCTCTGGGGGTAGCCTTTGTCGCTTTCCTGCTCGGAGCCATAGCGGTAGCTATAGGGGGTGGAGCGGCTTTGTTCTCTCTATTTCCGGCGCTGGATGTCATGTTGTCATCCTCCCCGTTCGAAGCCATTGCGATGTACATGGCAGGCATCCTGCTGGTGGCCATACCGTTATTCAGTCTGGTCTATGCTATCTTGCGCAACATGTTGAAATGGCGCCCTATGTCCGGTGGCCTGAAGTGGACGCTCCTTTTGCTTTGGTTGGTTAGTGCCATTCTCTTCGGTTTATGTTTTTCTGTTTCGGATTATACGTTTCCGGAGATGTATATGGATGCCTAGAATGGAGATTTGCCTTGGCGGAGATTGCTGAAACCGCTAATACATGTTACATTTTAGAGGTGAGGATTAAAAAAGGTAAAAATGGTTTGTTTCTTAGGAGACAGACCATTATTTTTGGAGATATTTTTAAAAACATTAAAGCAATATGAAAAAACTGATTTTATCTCTTGCACTTTGTTGTGCGGCCACTAACTTTTTCGCTCAGGAAGCTGACCTGGGTAAGTTGAGAAACGATGGAATTGCGGCTTTAGAAGCTAAGGATTATCAGACCGCTTATAACAATTTCAGTTCTTATTTGAATCAGACGAATAACCAGGATTCAGTAATCGCTTTCAATTGCGGTATTTGTGCTGATAAAATAAAGAAGTCGGAAGATGCCGTGAAGTACTTTGATATCGCTATTCAGAAGAAGTATAACTTGACTAACGCTTATATTGGCAAAGCCGGTGCTTTGAAGGATTTAAAGAAGAATGAGGAGTACGTAGCTACGCTGAAGGAGGCTGTAGAAGCTGTTCCTGGCGACAAGAAATTGGTAAGCATGTATGCCACGTATTATGTCAATCAAGGAATTTTGGCTCAACGTGCCAAGAAAATTGATGCTGCTGAGTCTGCCCTTAAACAGGCTTTGACCATTCAGCCCGAGAATCTGAATGCATTGAACAGCCTTTCTTCATTATATTATACGCAGGGCGCGGCATTGGTGCAGACTGATTTGGATAAGGCAAAAGCCGAATTTGCTGAAGCTAAAAAATATTTGGAGAAACTGATTCCTTTGCTCTCTGATTCTAACGCCACTCAGAAGAAGATTAAGGCGAATGCTACTACAATGTTGAACTATATCAATAGCTTGAAATAAAAAGGATAAAGAACTAAACTTCTCATCAAGAAAAGAGGTAATCTTGGATTTTGTCGGGATTACCTCTTTCTTTTGCGTCGTCATGATATATAAATTCCTACTTTTCTTTCTCTAAATTTAGTTAGATTTCGCGTAAGCATTTGTTCAAATGCTTACCCAATTCCTCCAATATTATAAGCTTCTTGTTCTGTCGCTATCTTCCCCATATTATTAAAAATTTTATCAATTTGTAATAATGGTACAGTATGACCTATTACCAATTACACAGAAACAAGAACAGCGGAGAAGTTTTTCCTTTCCGCTGTTCTTGCACATTTCAGACAACCTTAGCAGCCTTTTATCAATGCCTCTGCAATCGCTTCGGATATTTTCATACCCGTTTGATGTTCTATCCAAAGCCATTGGCCGTTCGGATTACATTCCAAGAAGACATATTCACTTTCGGGAGTAACGATAAAATCAAAGCATCCGAAATTCAAGTGCATTTGTGAGAGGAACTCCCTACAAAAGTCTTGAATGTAATCAGGCAAATCGAACACTTCATGTTTCAATCCATAATCATATCCTTGCCGCCAATCTACTCTACCTTTATCTTCGTCCATTATCTGTGAATCTATCTTGCATCCAAAGCATTTATCACATACGACTGTTATGCGGAGTTCAAAAGTCTTTTCGATATAGTTTTGCACATAACTGACTGTCTGTGAAAATGCTTCTTCGGGTTGTTCGGAAAGCAAAGATGATTTCACTTTCTGTGTGTAAAATACATACTCATTCTCACCACCTAACCAAAGGTTATCAACTTCTATCGGTTTGAGCGTAACATATTCGTATTTCTGTGCGAAAGAAATAATGTCCGCTTTTCGGTTGGAAAAGCAAGTGGCTGGCACGTTCATTCCAAGCGTTTGAGCAATTTTCAGTTGTAACATCTTGGATGCCGCACTTCTGTCGTACAAATGATGCCCAATGGAGAACTTGTTGCCGATATAATATAAAAGAAAAGAAAGGAAGCCTCCTGCTTCTTCCAAATTATGCTTGTCTATTTCCACACAATTATGATACATCAGTTCTGTGGGGAACGTAGGTCGCCGCTCCCACACAGAATGAATGTCATGTCCGTACACTTCCAATCCGTTGTGTACGTTCTTAATACGAAAATCTGTTACTTTCTCATCACACCACCAATTAAACTCATAATCGGTGAGTAATGCTTCTGTATTCAGGCGGAATACTGGTTGATTTCGCACATTAAGATGTTCAATGACAGGTGTAGGATGTATATCTTCTTTATTAGTGATGATGAAAATCATTTTACTGTTTTAGAATCATCTGTTGCATTTTTTGAGTCACTTACACTCGAATAATATGCAGTTTTCCCAGAACCATTCTTCTTTCGGGTACATGATGTTTTCAAACTTTTTGTTCCAATGGTTCTCATATCATATACTGTTGTTTGAGTAAAATCATTATAAGAGTATTTGACATCCTCTGCCTCCTCAATTTTTCCTTTGGGTGTAAAGTTCATCAACAAAGGGTTCACGTTACTTGTTCTGTTGCTTAAATTTGAATTCATAATTTCCATTTTTTAGAATGTTGATTATTGTGTTAACTATCTCTTTTTTCCAAAGATGGCATCAAGGACCATCTTGCCTACTTTTCGTTCCAATCCTTGTTTGGTAGTAGGTATCCCTGTCTTTCGGCTAATCTTTTGTTTAGCTGCCGTTATGCCAACCGCTCTTTTGAGCGAGAAACTTAATCCACGTATCTTCATAACCAATGTACTATTGCGTAACAGATAAATGCTACCAATCCCCAAAAGAGGATATAAAAGATGTTATAAATAATATTTCTGCACAAATACAGAATGATACCTAAACATCCTAATTTACCGAATCCCATAGTTCAACATTATAACTGATAAGTATCCGAGACCCGTTCCCAGACACATTTATTTTCTTGAATAGATTTCTCCCTATTGAGTCGGAACACTCCCACGAAGCGATAGAAACAGAAGCCTAAATCATCCTTGTACCGCAGGAATGTTATTCTTGTTTCTTCGGGAGCGGAAAGCCATTGTTTCAGATGCACCGTACGTTTGTCCTCAGCTTTCGGATATTCGTAGATAAACATTCCATCTACTGAAAGCTCGTTGTGCCAAAGGCGGTGTTCCGTGTTCGGCCACCAAACGATTTCATGCTTCTTGTTGGGAACGGCAGCACCCGAAGCGCGTAGGAAACCACGGTGTTTGGCTTTTGTGCCGAACACTTCCGCAACTTCCTCCGTGGTGCGCAAACACTCGTTGTCTTCCACTTTCAGATAACCTTTGTTTCGGTGATATTCAACGGTGAGCGTGCTTGCATCATCCCACGGCTTGAATTTGTCGCCAAGTTCTGAAATACGTTGCTTGATAAGTTTTACGACATCCGCCACTTGACGATGGATTTCTTGAGTGTCATTGTCACAGTCTATGACGATAGGCTTGGAGTGTGTTACGTTTAGAATTTCCTCATTGCGGATTTTATCAACCTCCACATTGTTCTTGTGAAAAGGCTCGTTGATTTCAATGAAAATATTGAGTTGAGGTAGGTACAAGTCCGCAAGCGCATACTTGTCTTGCGTTCTTCTGATGTATTGTTGGACGACAAACTTCACACGGTCGTCATCCAACTGGTGCCATATCCGGCTTATGACATAGGATTCTGTCTTTTTCTTGCCAATCTTGGCAAACAGACGTTCCATATATTCCAACTTGTAATCCATATCTTTGAGCTTATAAGGTTTATACCAT
>CALUOV010000112.1 GCA_944322275.1 uncultured Bacteroides sp.
CAATGGCTTTGGCGCCTTCATCGGTGGATATGCGAGCGGCGCCGTGGTGGACGCCTTTTCGGTCTATGCCGAAGGCGGGGGCCTGATAAGCCGCGAGTGGACCCCCATCTGGATGATTTTCGCAGGTTACGCTTTAGTGATCGGCATCTTGTTCGGACTGATATTCCGATATAAGCATGTAAAAGATAAATAAGAGGTTATAATTATATATATGAGTAGAGCAAAAGTTGAATTACAAGTCGTAAACATATCAAGCAGCCAAATACAAGCGGGAGCCTACGCCATGTTGCTGACAGAAAAAGAAGGCGACCGTCAGTTGCCCATCATTATCGGCGGTTTCGAAGCTCAGGCTATCATCATGGAGCTGAAAGGCATCACTCCGCCACGTCCTTTGACGCACGAGCTGTTTGCTTCGGTCATAGATGTTTTAGGGGCTGAAATACTTCGGGTGCTCATCTACCAGGTAGACAATGGCGTCTATTACTCTTATCTGTATCTGAAGTCCGGCAACAAAATCATCCGGATAGACTCGCGCACCAGTGACGCCATCGCATTGGCGCTGCGTGCCAACGCCCCCATCTTCATCTACGAAGACTTGCTGGAAGCGGAAAAACTAAACCTGAAGGCCGAAACTCCGGCAGACGGTAATAATGAGAAGCAGGACCTTAAGAACGAACCGGCCCATCGGATGCAATCCATAGAAATCATGCAATCGGCCTTGGACAAAGCCATTGCCACCGAAGACTATGAGCAGGCCGCCGTATTACGCGATATGATAAATAACTACAAACATTTAAATCCGACGGAGTGATGCACGTATTTTATACTCCTGACATACAGACCAAACCCGAATTGCCCGAAGAAGAGGCAATGCATGCCGTCAAAGTGTTGCGCCTGCAGCCGGGCGATGAAATCACCCTGACTGACGGGAAAGGCTGCTTCTATCGGGCGGAAATCAGCACGGCCTCCCCTAAGCGCTGTCTGGTCAACGTGCTGGAAACACTGCCACAACCACCCTTGTGGAGAGGGCATCTGCACATCGCTATGGCTCCCACCAAAAACATGGACCGCACAGAGTGGTTTGCGGAGAAAGCCACTGAAATAGGCTTTGACGAACTGACCTTCCTCAACTGCCGCTATTCCGAACGCAAGGTCATCAAAACCGAACGCATCCACAAGATTCTCGTATCAGCCATCAAGCAATCATTAAAAGCCCGCTTGCCCCGACTGAATGAAATGACCGAATTCAACCGATTTGTCCGGCAACCGTTCAGCGGACAGAAATTCATCGCCCACTGCCACGAAGGCGAAAAAGCGCTTTTGAAAGAGTGCCTGCAACGGGGGGAAGACGCCTTGGTGCTGATAGGCCCCGAAGGAGACTTCAGCGAGGAGGAAGTACGAGAAGCCCTTGCGCAAGGCTTCCGCCCCATCAGTCTGGGCCCCTCACGCCTGCGCACGGAAACCGCTGCCTTGGTGGCGTGTCACCTGATGAATTTGACGAACCAATAAAAAGACTTTCCAACTATAAAAAAACGCATTGACTTATGAAGAGAAACAATCCGAAACTGCCGATGATGATGATGATGGCATTATCCTTCTGCCTGTTCATAGTGACAGCATTCAGCTCATGCTCCAACCGACAAGACTATACCAATGCCATACCGAGTGACGCCACAAGTGTATTTTCCGTAAACCTACAAATCATGGCCCAAAAAGCCGGACTTCAAGAAGCCGGAAACCGCGCAGCCCTGAACAAGCTCACCGAAGCCTTAAAGACGGGACTCAGCGCCGAGCTGCAACAGCAAGTAGAAAAACTGATGGAAAATCCGGCCGACTTAGGCATCGACTACACGGCCCCCGTCTACTTCTTCCAAGCCAGCCAAACGGGCCTGGCAGCCAAAATGAGCGACCGCAACAAACTGGAGAGCTTCCTGAAAGCCACCCAAAAGGATGAATTATTCATGGGCCTGCAACAAGCTGACAGTTACACTTACACATACAACGAACAGCTATTCCTCGCCTTCAATGAGACGACCCTGCTGGCACTCTCCACCCCCTCTTCCATGGACATCGGACAGATGAACAACGATGTCAGGCTGCTGCTTGCCCAAACGGAAGAAAACAGCATCAAACAGCAAAGATTCTTCAACGAGCTGCAAACACGGCAAGGGGACATCAACATGGCCCTATCCGCCGAGAGCCTGTATAAGTATTACCCCCAAGCCAAGATGTTCAGCCTGCCCGAAAATGCCAGTCTGAAAGACCTGAAAATGATATACAGCCTGAACTTCACGAACGGGAAAATAGAAGCAAAAGGCAATCTATACACAGAAGACGAAAGACTGAAAGCCCTTCTTGAAGAGCAAGCCCTGGCCACGCCCCACCCCATAGAAGGCAAATACCTGGCCTATTTCCCCGAATCCACGCTGATGCTGATGGCAATAAACGTAGACGGAGAAAAATTGTATCAGCTGACGATGGCCGAAGAAAGCATACGCCATCAAATCACGCCCGAACAATCCGCCCTGCTCCATACGCTGTTGGGCGCCTTCCACAACGACGTGACCGTCGGCCTCACGGGTATGTCCGCCAACGGAGTCCCCTCCTTTGTGGCATACGCCGAGACCGATGACGAGAACATCCTGCAATCATTCGATGAACATTGGAAGGCACAAAGTTCTGCAAAGCCAATGGAACGCCTTGGCAATGGCGACTATCGGTTGCGGATGAATTCCGTCAGCCTCTTCATGGGCATACGCGGCACGGATTTATTCCTCACCAACGACCAGTTCCAATACGACCACATAGCCCGAAAGGCAGAACCGTCCGTATTGGAGGCAGACTTTGCCAACGAGCTGAAAGGACAGCATATCGCTTTCATAGCCAACGCCGAAGCCTTGTTCGACTTGCCTTTGATACGAATGGCAATCGGCTTCCTGAGCCCCGAACACCAAATTTATATAAAGATGGCTCAAAACATCAGCTATATAAACATAGGAGCCGACTCGGAATATGGCAAGCTGTCTTTGGCACTGAAGGATAAAGACACCAATGCATTGAAACAACTGACGGACTTCATTAAAACATTCATCGGCATCTGATTCTCATCGCGCTCTATGAAGACCATCCATTTACAGCAGACACTTCCCCAGGTGTTCGCCGACCGTGACAACCTGACGTCCGACGTGTGGCATCAGGACGTTCTTTTTGAGAAAGGCAAATTCTACCTGATTGAAGCGGCTTCCGGCACAGGCAAGTCCTCGTTGTGCAGCTATCTGTATGGTTATCGGAATGATTATCAAGGCATCATCTGCTTTGACGGACGCAACATCCGCTCCTTGCATAAAGCCGATTGGACTCACCTGCACCGCCAGTCACTCAGCATACTATACCAAGAGCTCCGCCTTTTTCCAGAGCTGACTGCCTTCGAGAATGTTCTGCTGAAAAACCGTCTGACCGGTCACAAAAAGAAAAAAGAGCTGCTTGCCCTGTTCGAAGCATTGGGAATTGCCGACAGAATCAACACACAGGTTGGCAGACTTTCTTTCGGCCAGCAACAACGCGTGGCTTTCATCCGCAGCCTATGTCAACCAATGGACTTCATTCTGTTAGACGAGCCTATCAGCCATTTGGACGAAGCTAACGCTACGATTATGGCACAGCTGCTTACCGATGAAGCCGGACGGCAAGGAGCAGGCGTCATTGTCACTTCTATCGGGAAACATCTTGAAATGAATTATCACAGCATACTGAAATTATGAACCGACTGATTTGGAAACTATTACGCCGCCACATCAGTGGCGCACAGCTTTGCGGTTTTTTCTTAGCCAGCCTCTTCGGCATGACTATCATCCTGGCCGGCCTGCAATTTTACCTAGACATAGCCCCCATCTTCACAGAGGGCAATAGCTTTCTGAAAAAAGACTATCTCGTAGCCAGCCGCAAAATCAGCGCCCTGGGAAGCCTCACTGGCAAAAGCAATACGTTTTCCGATCAAGATATAGAAGACTTACGCCGACAGCCTTTCACGCGAAGCATCGGTGCCTTTACGCCATCGCTGTTCAGTGTATCAGCCGGATTAGGCATGGAGCAGGCTGGCATCCATCTCTCTACCGAAATGTTCTTCGAGTCTGTGCCAGACCCATACATGGACATTTCTTTAGACCGCTGGCATTTCACCCCTGACAGCCACGTCATCCCGATTGTCATTCCCCGCAATTATCTCAACCTCTATAATTTCGGCTTCGCTCAAAGCAGAAACCTTCCAAAGCTTTCCGAAGGCTTGATGAATCTCGTCCAGATGAACATCCGTCTGAGCGGCAACGGTCTCACAGAAGCATTTAAGGGACAAATTGTAGGATTTTCCAACCGTTTGAACACCATTCTTGTCCCACAAGCATTCATGGATTGGGCCAATGCACGTTATGCTCCCGGGCGACAGCCACGTCCCTCACGACTGATTATAGAAGTTAACAATCTCACAGACCCTGCTATCAACCGCTATTTCGACAGAAGAGGCTATGAAACGGAAAGCAATGCACTCGATAACGGGAAAGCTACCGGCTTCCTCCGACTTGCCACCAGCATCGTTATAAGCATCGGACTAATTATCATCATATTAGCTTTCTACATCTTGATGCTCAGCATCTTCCTGCTTTTGCAAAAGAACAACGAAAAAATACTGAACCTTCAACTTTTAGGTTATACTTCCAAGCAAGTCGGCACACCTTATTACTTGCTCAGCACTGGACTCAATCTTGCCGTGTGGTTACTTGCCGTAGGAGGTGTGGCCATCCTGCGGCACACTTACCTCGGCTTCCTGAGCACATTACTGCCACAAGATTCTAACAGCTCGTTATTCCCATGCATATTAATTGGATTAGCCTTGGCGGTTATCGTATCCGCAATCAATATTGAGATTATCCGAAAGCAGATTATGAAAAAGAATTAGGCTATAATTCTCTTACAATTTTATTTTTTTCTTCACGGATTTCGACTCATTGTGCAGACGGTCCAAAGCAGTCACAACATAACGCCACTTTGTCTTACCATCCATGTAAGGCAATTTGTACCAAGGGTCAGAAGTAATGGCTACAATGTGTGACGGGTCATCAATATCTACTTTCTCCTTGTCGGCAAAGCGATAAACCACGTAGCTGACAGCCCGGTTCATTTCATCTTTATACTTCGGTGCCGTCCAAAAGAGGATGTAACCGTCTTCGGTCCATACCGGCTTTAACTTACGCACCTTGCCTGGAGCTTCATCATCCATAAAATCGAATACGGGAGGCAAAGCCGGATATTTGTGATATTCAGACTTCAACGCATCACGATAACGCCCCACGTTCTTGACGATAGCATCGGCATACCATTGACAGCTGCCGCCAATGCTCTGATAAGCACGTTGCAATGCCATCTTCCGATATAGTTGATTGATATTCGGATTGGTCGGATCGGCATTCTGCACCGTGTTCATTACCGACTGACCAATAAATAAAGGACGGTTTTCGCTATGCTTAGCCCACCAATCCACCAATTCGCCATAGTCTGCCACCGGATGTCCTATTTGCCAATAAATTTGAGGAATGTTATAATCTATCCATCCTTCACGTGCCCACAACAATACATCCGCATAAAGGTCATCGTAGTTCTGCAATCCCTTCGTACGGCTACCTAAAGGATCGCTAGATTGATTGCGATAAATGCCAAATGGAGACACTCCAAATTTAACCCATGGCTTAATGTCGTGCACAGTTTCATGCACTTTACGAATAAGCAAATTGACATTGGACCGGCGAAAATCACCTACATCGGCGTATTCACTTCCCCAACGTGCATAGCTAACACTGTCGTTGAACGTCACACCTGGCTTAGGATAAGGATAAAAGTAATCGTCCATGTGAATGCCGTCCACATCATAACGACTGACGATGTCGGCCACAACCTTACAAATAAACTCACGATTCTGAGGAACAGCAGGATCGAAGAACAACTGGTCACCGTACACTACGAACCACTCAGGATGTACATTATATATATGCGTGGAAGCTAGATTATGACCAAGCGAAGTCTTTGCCCGATAAGGATTAACCCAGGCATGCAACTCCATAGAGCGTTTATGGCATTCTTCAACCATAAACTGAAGCGGATCCCAAAAAGGGGAAGGGGCTTTTCCTTGCTCTCCGGTCAAATAGCGACTCCAAGGCTCCAATTGGGAAACATAAAAAGCATCAGCCTCGGGACGGACCTGAAAAATAATAGCATTGATGCCGGCATCCCGCAACGTATCCAACTGCCCCATCAACATGGCCTTCATCCGCTCCGTTGGCATGCCCTTGAATTGCCCATTTACCGTCTGTATCCATGCAGCCCGAAACTCACGCTTCGGATAACGCTGCTGCCAGAAATTCTGTGCGTTGCCCACTACAGGCCACACCAACCCCATTACACACAACACCCCTATTAACCAATGTCTAATCTTTCCCATAGCACAAAATCTCAAATTATCATTTTAAACGGCCATTCTTTATTTGTCGGCAAATATAATTAAATCTGTATGAAAAGTATGCCACATTCTCTGTTTTTTGAAACATTTCTCCCTAAAAATAATGCCCAAACGTGCATTGCTGCAAGCCTGGGCATTATTTCTAAGCCTTTAATCCGTATATCCTTCAAGAAAGTTACTTCTTGTGGCTGCCATAACGGCTCATAAACTTATCCACACGACCGGCGGTGTCTACCAATTTAGACTTACCTGTATAGAACGGGTGTGACGAGCTGGAGATTTCCAACTTAATCAAAGGATAAGTTTCACCTTCGAACTCAATAGTTTCTTTTGTAGCTGCCGTTGAGCGTGACAAGAACATGTCACCGTTAGACATATCTTTAAATACTACCGGACGGTAATTTTCTGGATGAATACCTTTTTTCATTTTGCTGTTGTTTTTTAAAATTCTTATATTCGGTTACTATTGCTTGGTAACAAATAGTTGTGTAATGGTCTTCTGTTACTTTTCAGGTTGCAAAGATAGGGCATTTATTCGAAATAGAAAAAAGTTTGGCAAAAAAATAGGTTTATCGCATTTTATTTCTGACTTTTGCAGAAGGAAAATGAATATGCTTATGAGAAAAAGAGTTTTTCTATTGTTATCTTTTTGTTTTTTTGTGGCCTTTGCCACAATGGGGCAACCTCACTCGAAGCATCGTCTGTACAGTGTGGCTTTCTATAATCTGGAGAATTTGTTCGACACCATTCATGACGAAGGAAAGAACGATTACGATTTTCTGCCCGATGGCAGTTATAAATGGAATACGAAAAAATATAAGGCTAAGCTGCAGAACCTGGCACAAGTGTTGTCTTCGCTCTCACGCGAACGTGTTCCTCAAGGGCCTGCTTTTATCGGTGTGGCCGAGGTGGAAAACGATCGGGTGCTAGATGACCTGACGAAACAACCTTCCATTGCGAATTATAAATATATTCATGTGGAAGGACCGGACAAACGAGGCATTGATTGTGCCTTGCTTTATGACCCCGCCCAGTTTGAAGTGAAAGCTTCAAGACTTGTGTTTTCAGAGCCTTTTCAAGGCGATACACTCCATCCGACCCGAGGATTCCTGATTGTGGACGGACAGATAGCGGACGAACGAATATGCGTCATCGTCAATCACTGGCCATCGCGCGGAGCAGAGTCGCCTGTCCGAATACACGCCGCCCGTCAAGTCAAAGCTTTGGCCGACTCTTTGCGAAGGAAAGACCACCGCTTGAAGCTGGTTATCATGGGGGACATGAACGATGACCCCATGGACGAAAGCATGTGTACGCTGGGAGCCCGCAAGTGGAAGAAAGACGTGGGAAAGGACGAATTCTACAATCCGTGGTGGGAAGTGCTGGAGGACGAAGAAGAAGGCACGTTGCTCTACCGGGGCAAATGGAATCTGTTCGACCAGATAGTCTTGTCCAAACCACTGTTGAAGAAGCGGCGGGGACTCCGATATGCCGGTCACGAAATATTCAGCCGCGACTATCTCTTCCAAAAGAGTGGCAAATTTGAGGGATATCCTCTGCGCACCCACGGTGGTCGTACGTGGCTAAACGGATATAGCGACCACTTGCCTACCATCATTTATTTAAAGAAATAAAATGTCCGCAGCTGATAACCCGCCGTACCCCCA
>CALUOV010000113.1 GCA_944322275.1 uncultured Bacteroides sp.
GTGGGAGAGTAGGTAGCCGCCGTTTTTCCTTGAAGGGTCCCTCCAGCGTGAGATATGCGGGAGGGACCCTTCTTTTTATACCCCTGCCCCGGAAAACTGGTAGATTGCTTGTCTTGCCTTAACCCTTTTCAGGACACCGGTAGGAGATGTCTGTATGAAATGTGTCAGATTCATTTTTAGCATACATTTTTAATTGCTTCTTCAAATATTTTTCTATTTCCTACAAAAGTAGTACTTTTGTGGCATATCATTAATTTGTATCTAATTTAAATATAGGAATATGACAGACCTGAAGAACGAAGATACTGGTGAAAAGAAAAGCCTGAACTTCATTGAACAGATTGTTGAAAACGACTTGAGCGAGGGTAAGAATGGAGGAAGAGTTCAAACACGTTTTCCGCCGGAACCCAACGGATATTTGCACATAGGGCACGCTAAAGCTATATGCTTGGATTTCGGTATAGCAGCGGCACATGGAGGGGTATGTAACCTGCGCTTTGATGATACTAATCCTACAAAAGAAGACGTGGAATATGTGGAGGCAATCAAGGAAGATATTCGTTGGTTGGGCTATCAATGGGGGCATGAATACTATGCCTCTGATTATTTTCAACAGTTGTGGGATTTCGCCATTCGTCTTATTAAAGAGGGTAAGGCATATATTGATGAGCAGACTTCGGAAGAGATTGCCGCGCAAAAGGGAACGCCCACTCAGCCCGGTCTCGAGAGTCCTTATCGCAATCGTCCGGTCGAAGAGAATCTGGAGCTTTTTCAGAAGATGAACAGTGGAGAGATAGAAGAAGGAGCTATGGTGCTCCGAGCTAAGATAGATATGGCTAATCCGAACATGCACTTCCGTGATCCAATCATTTATCGGGTAGTAAAGCATCCGCATCACCGTACGGGAACTAAGTGGAAAGCTTATCCGATGTATGATTTCGCACACGGGCAGAGTGACTTCTTTGAAGGCGTTACTCATTCGCTTTGTACTTTGGAGTTCGTAGTTCACCGCCCGTTATATAATCTTTTTATCGATTGGTTGAAAGAAGGTAAAGACTTGGACGATAATCGTCCTCGTCAATATGAGTTCAACAAGTTGAATTTAAGTTATACCTTGATGAGCAAGCGTAATCTGCTGACATTGGTAAAAGAAGGACTGGTGAACGGTTGGGACGATCCTCGTATGCCGACTATATGCGGTTTCCGTCGTCGTGGATACTCGCCTGAATCTATTCATAAATTTATAGACAAGATAGGTTACACTACATATGATGCATTGAATGAATTTGCTCTGTTGGAAAGCGCTGTACGCGAGGACTTGAACGAACGTGCTATCCGAGTATCGGCCGTGTTAGATCCTGTAAAGCTCATCATTACCAACTATCCTGAAGGACAAGTCGAGGAATTGGAAGCCATCAATAACCCTGAACGTCCGGAGGAAGGAAGTCATATCATTCAATTCAGCCGCGAATTGTGGATGGAGCGTGAGGATTTTATGGAAGTAGCCCCCAAAAAATATTTTCGCATGACGCCTGGTCAGGAAGTACGTCTGAAAAACGCTTACATAGTGAAATGTACAGGATGTAAGAAGAATGAGGCAGGTGAAGTCGTGGAAGTATATTGTGAATATGATCCCGAGTCGAAGAGCGGGTTGCCAGGAGCCAATCGTAAGGTGAAGGGGACGCTCCATTGGGTGAGTTGCGGGCATTGCATGCAGGCGGAAGTGCGTTTGTATGACCGCTTGTGGAAAGTCGAGAATCCGCGTGATGAATTGGCCGCTATTCGCGAGGCGAAGAATTGTGATGCGTTGGCAGCCATGAAGGAAATCATTAATCCCGACTCATTGAAAGTATTGCCCTGCTGCTACATTGAGAAATTCGCTGCAGGTATGAAACCGTTGTCTTACTTGCAATTCCAACGTATAGGTTACTTCAATGTGGATCCCGATTCAATTCCGGAAAAAATGGTGTTCAATCGTACGGTAGGCTTGAAGGACACGTGGGGAAAAATTAATAAGTGACAAAATATAGGTATGTTTATAATGAAATGCGGATGGCGAGGTCGTCTGTGCCATTTGCATTTCGTTGATGGACAATCTTATAATATCCAACCATTGATGATCAATAAAAGACTGCAATCGGATAGAGAAAGAAAGCTGATGGAAATGGCTGAAAACTACGAGACAGCCAAAGCCGAGAACCGGCATATCTATTTGGATGCAGAAGATTTTGCCGACTTGGCTGAATGGTACACTAGGCTTAATGATTTTGTGAAAGCCGAGGAGGTCATACAATATGCGTTAAGCCTTCATCCAGGAAATACCAGTCTGTTGATAGAGCAGGCTTATGAACACTTGGACAGAGAAGACCGCGAAGGGGCTCGAGAAATCCTCCGACAGATAGAAGAAGAAGGGGATGAGGTGACCATATTGCGGGCCAGGATACTGTTGGAGTACAATCGCCCGGATGATGCCGAATTAGAGCTGGATACATTGGAATATAAATACAGCCAAAACAACATCATTGATGTGGCGTACATGTACATTGAGACTGGTAGTCCGGAAAAAGCGGGCGAATGGTTGGAACATTGGCGATGGGGGGTGGACAACATGGATTACTGCGCTGTCATGGCAGATTATTGCGTAGCCATGGGCGATTTCAGGCAAGCCATTGTCTATTTTAACAAACTGATAGATATGAACCCTTATTCGGCCGCCTATTGGTGCGGATTAGGACGCTGTTATTTTGTACTTCAGAAGTACGATAAAGCTATTGATGCTTGCGATTACGCATTAGTGTCCGATGATGAGTACGGTGATGCGTATCTGTTGAAAGGCTATGCCTATTCCATGCTGGGCAATACCCAGAAAGCGCAGGAAAATTATGAGAAAGCCATTCAATACAATTCAATGTCACCATCGTTTATGCATATTCTGATGGGTATTAATAAATTAGAATCGTGCGAATGGATTGAAGCCTATGGACATCTGGAGAAAGTGATTCGGAGTGAACAGAAAGACAACCTGCCCGGATTCAATTCGTCAGTATACACCGATGCTGCTCTTTGCCTCAAATATCTGGGCATGGAAAATTTCACGACGCTTATCCGTCAATATTGTGATAAAGCCCTTGCGATGGACAGTTTTAACCTTGACGCTTATCTTCTGAAAGGACTTCTTTATGCCCGTGAAGGGAAAGAAGAGCAATGTATCTCAATATGGGAAAAAGCGACGGAGGTCATGCCCGAAGCCGATACCTGGATGGCTATTTCTTACTACGCATTTGAAGCGATGCTGTTCGATTATGCCTTGAAAGCGTTATTGAAAGTGCAGGATTTGGATCCTTACTATCCGGATCTGAACGAACGTCTGACACTTGCCAGTCTTCTGCTAGGAGACACGGAGCAAGCCGGCCATTATAATAGCTTGAGCAAAGATCCTCTTCCGCAAAAAACAATAGAGGATATTCGCGAGCTGTTGCAGGGGTGTAACGAAGCAGATCGCATAGAAAAATTGAAAGATTTTCTGAAACAGTTTGGCGAACCTTATAATCCGACAGTGTGAAAGATGCGGATAGAAAAATTGGTTAACGGATAATATGAAAAGAAATTTTAAAGACTATGCATTAATCACCCTCAAGGGGATAGGCATGGGCGCAGCCGATGTGGTGCCGGGAGTATCGGGAGGAACCATTGCCTTCATTGTAGGTATCTATGATGAACTGATAGAGACTATCAAGAGTTTCAATCTTAAAAGTGCCCGATTGTTTTTTACCGGACATTGGGCACAATTCTGGCGAAGCGTCAATGGCAATTTCTTATTCTCACTCTTGTTGGGCATCGGTATCAGTATTTTTTCATTGGCCAAAGTCATAACCTGGCTGCTAACAGATTATCCGGTATTGGTATGGGCTTTTTTCTTTGGTCTGGTATTGGCCTCTACGTGGTTCGTTGGCAAAGATATCAAAGAATGGAACTGGAAGACTATCCTTTTCTTCATCGTAGGTGCCGTCATTGCTTTCTATATTACCGTTGCTACACCGGCTGAGACCTCCACCCATCCCTTGTTTATCTTCCTGTGTGGGGCTATCGCTATTTGCGCCATGATATTGCCAGGCATATCCGGAAGCTTCATCCTGGTGTTGCTGGGTAAGTATTTCTATATCATGGAAGCGGTCAAGACCTTAGATCTTAGCATCCTGCTTTTGTTTGCCGCAGGCGCTTTCATCGGTATTACCAGTTTTTCTCATCTGCTTTCCTATGCTTTGCGCCACTTCCGTAACATCACCTTGGCCACTTTGACCGGTTTCATGCTCGGTTCACTCAACAAAGTGTGGCCGTGGAAAGAAGTCACCGACAATATACATGGTATGCCCATAGAAGTCAACATCCTGCCGGATACTTATATTATAGAAGCCGTGTTATTGATGGTGAGTGGCTTTCTGTTGGTGTATTTCTTAGAGAAACTGTCGGCTAAAACTGCGAAATGACCTCAATCTATGAAGATGAAAAGATTGGTTCAGTAAAACTTTCCAAGGATGGATATGGTGATCACATAGAGAATTTGCTGCACTTAGTTTTTTATTTGAAAAAAATGCCCGAAATATTTATCAAATAGAGAATTATTATTACCTTTGCAGCATTGAAACACTTCAATAACTCATATCCCTATTGATAAAAGTATAATTTTCGTGTAAGGCGGATGACTGTATAAATTCGGCGAAGGCCGTAGAGAGTCTGTCTGCTTTTCAAGACTGATACAAATCATACACAAATTTATGTATAACATTATTCAACTGAACGACAAAAGTTTGTCGGAATTGCAAAGTATTGCTGAAGAATTGAGCATTAAAAAGGCTGATTCTTACAAAAAAGAGGAACTTGTATATAAAATATTGGACGAGCAAGCCATTGTGGGTGCCACGAAGAAAGTGGCCGCAGATAAACTGAAAGAAGAACGGAAGTCCGAACGGCAAAAACGATCTAAAGCAGCCCCTAAAAAAGAGGATGCCGAGAAGGTGCCTGTGGCAGAGAAAAGCAATGCAAAGCAGGACAAACCGCAAAGCAATGAAGCGGCCAATGCGAAGTCTACGGCTACAGAAGCTGCTGTAGAGAAAGTCCCGACTCCCAAACGTAAGCCAGGTCGTCCCCGTAAAAATAAGATAGACGACCAGCAAGCTCCCATAACTGATTTTTCGAATGCAAAGGCGAATGACGAGGCTGAAGGTAAGAACGAACCAACACCGGTAGAGACTCCTGCACAAAAAGAAAATCAGGGTGACGTGAAAGCCGAGGTGGAAAACGAAGTGCAAAAAACGATAGTTACCGATGACTTTATTCCTATTGAGGATCTGCCTGCTGATAAAGTTGAGCTTCCTTCCGAACTGATAGGAAAATTTGAGGCTACTCGTGTAGAGACGCCTGTCCAGGCACCTCAACCGAAACAGCCAGTCCAACAACAGCCCCGTCAGCGTATTCGTCGTGAAAATGTGAACAACGCCAATGCCAACAACGGCCAGCGCTTGGTAACTCAACAGCGTGCTTCTCTGCCGAATACGGAGAATCATGCTCCGGTTGGTTTGCTTGAACGTAAGGCACCCGAACGTGAAAAAGTTTATGATTTTGATGATATATTGTCTGGCACCGGTGTATTGGAAATTATGCAGGATGGCTATGGATTCCTGCGTTCGTCCGACTATAATTATTTGTCTTCACCCGACGACATTTATGTATCGCAATCGCAAATCAAATTGTTTGGTTTGAAGACGGGTGATGTTGTGGAAGGCGTTATTCGTCCGCCGAAAGAAGGTGAGAAGTATTTCCCCTTGGTGAAAGTGTCTAAGATTAACGGCCGTGACCCGGCGTTTATCCGTGACCGTGTGCCTTTTGAACATCTGACTCCGCTATTCCCGGACGAAAAGTTCAAGTTGTGCAAAGGCGGATATAGTGACTCACTTTCGGCTCGTGTGGTAGATTTATTTGCTCCTATCGGAAAGGGCCAGCGTGCGCTGATTGTGGCTCAGCCTAAGACAGGTAAGACTATTTTGATGAAAGATATAGCCAATGCCATTGCTGCCAATCACCCCGAGGTGTACATGATTATGTTGCTCATAGATGAACGTCCGGAAGAAGTGACAGACATGGCCCGCACGGTTAACGCTGAGGTTATAGCTTCTACCTTCGATGAACCGGCCGAACGTCATGTCAAGATTGCCGGTATCGTATTGGAAAAAGCAAAACGCATGGTAGAGTGTGGACACGATGTAGTTATTTTCCTTGATTCGATTACGCGTTTGGCTCGTGCTTACAATACGGTATCTCCAGCCTCGGGTAAGGTTCTTTCCGGTGGTGTGGACGCTAATGCGCTGCATAAGCCTAAGCGCTTCTTTGGTGCGGCTCGCAATATCGAGGGAGGAGGTTCACTTACTATTCTGGCTACGGCTTTGATTGACACCGGTTCCAAGATGGATGAGGTGATTTTTGAGGAATTCAAGGGTACGGGTAATATGGAGTTGCAACTTGACCGTAACTTGTCCAACAAGCGCATTTTCCCGGCTGTTAATATTGTGGCTTCCAGTACGCGTCGTGATGATTTGTTGCAAGACAAAACAACGCTGGATCGCATGTGGATACTTCGCAAGTATCTGGCGGACATGAATCCCATCGAAGCGATGGACTTTGTAAAGGATAAATTGGAAAAGACAAAAGACAATGATGAATTCTTGCTTAGCATGAACAGCTAATCCATATAAGAAGAGGGTGTTGAAACTCATTTTTTGAAAATATGAACTTAGAGTTTGAATTTTGAACACACCAAAAGATTAAAGAAAGGGTCGTATCATTACTTACATAGAGTTTGATACGACCCTTTTACGTGTCATTGTTACAATCGGTAACTTTCCGGAGTGGTTATTTTAGTTTCGGCACACCCTTCTCATTTGTAATGGATTCTGCTGTATTTCTACTCTTTATTCGCTTACACTGTCCCGTACAGCACAATTCACACGATGTAGTTCGTTTGACAGGGCATGTATTTAAAGTGAATTGATTTCGAACTTACGGCCGTATCAGATTTCGATTGTCATAATATAGTCATTCATAAAATATCCGTTGCCGATGTCGAAGTCTCCTTCACGCGCTTTGCTCATACCCATGTGCTCGTAGAAACCTAAGGCAGGGTTGTGACGGTTGACGTTCAGCTCCATGTGGCAAGGAGTGGGATGCACTTCTTTGATGTATCTGATGGCTTCGTGGAAGAGGAAACTGCCGCAATGAGCTTTTTGAAAATAGGGTAGGACATATATTTTTTCCAGATGAAACAAATCTTGCCCATCGGGGCGGACGGAAACATAGCCGGCCGCCTCGCATTCTTCGTAAGCCAGAAGGTAGACATGTCCTTCTTCTTCCATCTGCTTGCGGATGTTGTCTACGGAATACATCCACTCCATCATATACTCTATCTGTTCTTTACTCAAAATATCTTTGTAAGTCATGGGAAACACTTGCCAGGCAAGGTCGTGAATGAGCCGACAATCGGCGGTATCTGCTTTTTTGATTGTAAACATGGTCTTATTTATATTATAAAAGCTAATTTGAGACCTAAAGTTACGACTTTTCGCGGAGTTTCTTCATATTAATGGCCTTTTTTTGTTTTTTTGCAGTAAATGCTTACCTTTGCGAAAGTAAAACTGCTTATTTATGAAGAAACGGTTATTCGTTTTGTGGACAGTGTTGCTCATCGGCGTAGTCTCGCTGATGGCTCAGGATGTGTTGATCGGATTGGAAACGGCTTTTCAAAAAGGTAATGCACAAGCACTGAAAAAATACATGTACGATGAAGTGAATTTGGTGCTTGAGGGTAAAGGATCCGAGGGGATGAACCGTTCTGAAGTGGAGATTACTCTGCGGAACTTCTTTTCCTCCAACAAAGTGAATGGATTTGATATAAACCACAAAGGTAAGCGGGAGGAATCGGCATTTATCGTAGGGACATTGCGTACTACTACGGGAATTTATCGGGTGAATTGTTATTTAAAAAAGAGTGGAGACAATTATTTGATACATCGAATTAGAATAGAGAAAACAAATGACTAAGGAACAAGAATTGATTGACAG
>CALUOV010000114.1 GCA_944322275.1 uncultured Bacteroides sp.
CAAGGTGCAAAAATCTGCTTCAACGACATCAATCAGGAGTTGGTAGACAGAGGTTTGGCTTCTTATAAAGAAAAAGGTATTCCCGTACACGGCTATGTATGTGATGTTACGGACGAGCCTGCCGTACAAGCCATGGTGGCTCAGATTGAAAAAGAGGTAGGTCCTATCGACATTTTGGTAAACAATGCCGGTATCATCCGTCGTATCCCGATGCACGAAATGGCCGCTTCTGAGTTCCGCAAGGTTATCGACATCGACTTGAACGCTCCCTTCATCGTATCCAAGGCAGTATTGCCCGGCATGATGGAACGTAAGCACGGTAAGATTATCAATATCTGCTCTATGATGTCTGAGTTGGGCCGCGAGACTGTATCAGCATACGCAGCAGCTAAGGGTGGCTTGAAGATGCTGACCCGTAACATCTGCTCAGAGTATGGCGAATACAACATCCAGTGCAATGGCATTGGCCCGGGTTACATCGCCACTCCGCAAACCGCTCCGTTGCGTGAGCGTCAGCCGGACGGAAGCCGTCATCCGTTTGATTCATTCATCTGTGCCAAGACTCCTGCTGGCCGCTGGTTACAGCCTGAAGAATTGACGGGTCCTGCAGTGTTCTTGGCTTCGGAGGCTTCTAACGCAGTCAATGGCCACATCCTTTATGTAGATGGTGGTATCTTGGCTTACATCGGCAAACAACCTAAATAAGTCCGATTAATTTAGGATTTACCTGATAATGGATAATTGAGATGTAGGATGGGCTTGTCCTGGTTTCAATTATCCATTTTCGTTTTTAAAGATTTCAATATGAAAAAGATATTTATATTGCCCTTTATTGCATCCAGTCTGTTAGCTTGTCAAAGTAATCCACAAGTAACAGTTACTGTAGAGAATCCGTTGGAAACAGATCGTAGCGGCGAGATGGTAGAAGTGTCTATGGAAGATATTTCTAATCGACTGAACCTGTCTGACACAGCCCAACTCGTGGTATTCGATGCCGAGTCACAAGAGATTCCTTACCAGATTACATATACGGGAAATTTGATTTTTCCAGCTTCGGTGAGAGCCAATGATACTTCTACTTATACCATTACGCAAGGTGTACCCTCTACAGTAACCGTACGTGCCTGTGGACGTCAGTATCCTGAACGTATGGATGATATGGCTTGGGAGAACGACCTTGTTGCTTTCCGTGCCTATGGTCCTACTTTGCAGGCTAAAGGTGAACGCGGATATGGTTACGACCTCTTTTTAAAACGTGGTACGACAGAACCTGTACTCGAAGAATTGTATGAAAAAGAAGTGGATCCGGCCAAATGGCAAAAAGTGAACGAATTGCGCAAAACAGACCCCAAAGCAGCTAATGAATTGGTAAAAGCATCCTCTTACCATATAGACCATGGTTATGGTATGGATTGTTATGCTGTAGGGCCAACGTTAGGAGCCGGCGTAGCCGCATTGATAGCAGACGAAAATATTGTTTACCCTTGGTGCTACAAAGATTATGAGATTCTGGATAACGGACCATTGCGTTTCAGCGTGAAACTGACCTTCAACCCGTTGAGCGTAAAGAATGATACGAATGTGGTAGAGACCCGCATCATTACGTTAGATGCCGGATCGCATTTCAACCGTACTGCCGTTTCTTATCAGAATCTGAGTGAGGCATTACCCATTGTTGCTGGCATTGTCTTACATGATGATATACCAGCCACAACTGTTCCGGAGAAAGGATATATGACCTATAAAGACCCGACGACAGGATCAGGCAATGGGGAATTATATTTGGGACTTGCGTTCCCCACAGTTGTACAAGAGATGAAGACAGTCCTTTTCTCTGCTGATGAAAAGAAGCTGCGTAACAATGCTGAAGGACATGTATTGGCTTATAGTAACTATGAGCCAGGCTCTGAGTATGTCTACTATTGGGGATATGGCTGGGACCGTTCCGATATGAAAGACATGGAGACATGGAATAAGTACGTTGCTGATTTTGCCAATAGAGTACAACATCCTCTAAAAGTTGCTGTAAAATAAATAAGAAATATAATATAAGTTTCTGATTATAATTAGGGTGAACGAGTTTCCGCTCACCCTAATAAATATTATTCAATCTTCACTGCCGTGCCGGCCGCTGTCACCATCAGCATGGAGCCACTGCCGCCCACGGTTTCATAATCAAGGTCTACACCGATGACGGCATTGGCACCCAACGCAGCCGCTTGGTCCTGCATCTCGCGAAGAGCTGTTTCTTTAGCTTGTCGGAGCACTTCCTCGTAAGAGCCGCTGCGTCCTCCCACGATGTCACGGATGCTGGCAAAGAGATCACGGAATACATTGGCACCGATAATGGTCTCACCGGACACGATGCCGTAATAGCGGGTAATCTTTCCGCTTTCAATGGTTGATGTTGTTGTGAGTAACATAATAATATAGGTATTAATAATCAAGTTTCTGTTTCGGAGGAACGTGCAATATGCCGTACAAAAATAGGTATTTATCCGACAACTTGTATGCCGTGCCCGCATTTTATCAACCTCATGCCGGGGCGTGGTGGGAGTTGGCGGGGCATGGGTACGGACCGATGGCGGTCGGGATGGCGACCCATCCAGGTTCCATCCGGCATGGAACCGAGTTCCATACGACACGGAACTTAGTTCCATACGACATGGAACTTGATTGGCTTGCGGCTCGACCTTCCACGCCTCCCGGACTTCTCCGGCATCGGATAGGGGAGGACAGCGTGTCTGTCGCTCATAGCTGCCCGTCAGAACATCTTTCTCACCCGGTCGATGCCCACCACCAGCGCGTCTACCTCTTCCTTCGTGTTATACAAGCCGAAGGAAGCGCGTACGGTACCTTCGATGCCCAGACGTTCCATCAGCGGTTGGGCGCAATGGTGGCCGGTGCGTACGGCGATGCCGAGACGGTCGAGCAGGGTGCCCATGTCGAAGTGGTGGATGTGGCCTACGAGGAAGGAGATGACTCCGCCCCGCTCCCGTGCCTGGCCGAAGATGCGCATGTCGGGGATTTCCATCAGGCGCTGCAGGGCGTATTCCGTCAGCTCATGCTCGTAGGCGGCTATGTGGTTCATGCCGAGAGCCGACACGTACTCCAATGCCTTGGCCAGCCCAGTCGTACCGATATAGTCCGGTGTGCCAGCTTCGAACTTGAAGGGCAGTTCGTTGAAGGTGGTCCGCTCGAATGAAACATGCTGTATCATTTCCCCGCCGCCCTGGTATGGGGGAAGTTTGTCCAGCCAGTCTTCCTTGCCGTAGAGCACACCCACGCCGGTAGGACCGTAGACTTTATGTCCGGAGAATACGTAGAAATCAGCGTCCAGCGCCTGCACGTCAACGGGTATGTGGGGAATGCTTTGTGCCCCATCTACCAGTACGGGTACGCCATGGGCATGGGCCGTGGCAATCATCTCCTTGACGGGATTGACCGTGCCTAGCACGTTGCTGACGTGGACGATGCTGACTAGCTTTGTCTTGGGTGAGAAGAGTCGTCCGTATTCCTCCAATAGCAAATTGCCTTCATCGTCCATGGGGATGACACGTAGCACGATTCCCCGCTGCATGGCCTGCAGTTGCCAGGGCACAATGTTGCTGTGGTGCTCCATCACGGAAACTATGACCTCATCGCCCGACTGCATCTGCGACTGGGCAAAGGTAGAGGCCAATAAGTTGATGCTTTCCGTGGTGCCGCGGGTGAAGATAATTTCGTTGGCAGAGCGGGCGTTGATGAAGCGGCGCACAGTCTCGCGGCTAGCTTCGTGCAGCTCCGTGGCTTGTTGGGAGAGGAAGTGTACACCGCGGTGCACATTGGCATTGGTGTTGTAATACTCATTGGTAATGGCCTCTACCACTTGGCGGGGCTTTTGGGTCGTGGCGCCGTTGTCCAGGTAAACCAGCGGCTTATTGTAAATGGTGCGGCTGAGAATAGGGAAGTCAGCGCGTATTTGGTTGATGTCGTACATAAGTCAGATAAATGTTATTATTTAAAGAGCAAAGATAGTTTATTTTAATCAATAATTCATGTACAAGTTTTACAAATGTAGGTTGACATTCTTTAAATCATAATTCTTCCAATGTTTTTAGGATGGACTGTATGCGTTTTTTTTTTTGATTTTTTTGCCATAACTAATGCGTTGTTTTTCTGCAAAAGTAACCTTCGGGTAACTATCTTTCCTTAGTGTAACCTCTTGTTTATGAATAAACAGACTGTTAAATTTGTACCGTCTATCCAAGGCAGAAAAACCGATGCTAAAGTACATCCATTCGCGATAAGATGCAAGCATTGAGCATAAATAGAAAGAATAATTTAACCAATTAGGAATTGAATTGTATGAAACAAGTAGAGACAGTAGCTGACGGACGTAACTTCAGCGTCATTAGTGTAGGTAAATTGAATGAGTTGAACGAGTATTTATTGGAATTGGGACCGGACGTGAAGATTCCAGGCAAAGTGTTCGGTGGTGCGGCGGTCCACGCCACAGGAGGTGAATTCTCTTTCCAAGTGTTTCAACCGGGTACGGAAACAGGTTTCCTTCACACTCACAAGCAACATGAGGAACTTTACTTCTTTCTGAGCGGTCAAGGTGAGTTTCAGGTAGACGGTCAATGTTTTCCTGTGGCAGAAGGTTCTGTAGTCAGAGTGGCACCGGAGGGTGAGCGTTCGGTGCGCAATAACGGGACGCAACCTCTCGTAATGCTGTGCGTACAATATCAGGGCAATACTTTTACTAAGGCTGATGCGGCTGATGGAAATATTTTGCAGAAGCCGATAGTTTGGTGATTGAAGAAAAGAGGATGTATCTTTTTGATACACCCTCTTCCTTTTTGTTTAACCCTTTAAAATTGTATTATGCTCCCGGATGGATAGCTTCTGAAGGACAAACATCAGCGCATGTACCACACTCAGTACAAGCCTCGGGGTCGATAGAATATTTGTCACCTTCAGAGATAGCGCCTACCGGACACTCATCGATGCAAGTTCCGCAAGCAATACAATCGTCACTAATTACGTAAGCCATTTTCTTCTAATTTTTAAATGATTAGTACTAATTACGGTGGCAAAAATAATGCTTTTCTTTATTGGTTGTAACGCTTTTAGCTCTATTTTACACTAATTTGTTCGCTTTCTAAATAAAAATTGTTCAAAATGCTAGCTCAATAGTTTGATAAACAACGTATTGGGATACCCGTATCATCGTTGAAAAGCAAAATAGCGTCTTCGTTATATGATTCATCCTTTTTTATTTCTGTTATTGGACAGCTCGCTTCAAATAAGGTCAAATAAGAATTTTTAATGTCACAAACATGCGTCATTCAAATAAAACATGTACTTTTGCGACTCATTTTAAAAGCGATATGGACAAATTCAGTTATGCAATCGGCCTGGGTATAGGTCAGAATCTTTTGAGCATGGGTGCCAAAGACATCTCTGTGGACGATTTCGCACAAGCCATCCGAGATGTATTGGAAGGCAATTCTACCGCCATTACACATGTGGAAGCCCGTAACATCGTGAATCGTTATTTCGAAGAAATGGAAGCGCGTGCCAATGCCGAAAACATTGAGAAAGGCAAACTATTTTTGGAAGAAAACAAGCGACGTGCGGGTGTGGTGACTCTGCCTAGCGGACTGCAATACGAAGTCATCAAGGAAGGGAACGTGGGTCGCTACGCCAAGCTCACCGATCAAGTGCAATGCCATTATGAAGGCACGTTGATAGACGGTACACTTTTCGACAGTTCTATCAAGCGTGGTCAGCCGGCTACTTTCGGAGTTAACCAGGTGATACCCGGCTGGGTGGAAGCCCTGCAACTGATGCCTGAAGGAGCCAAATGGAAACTCTACATCCCCAGCGATCTGGCATACGGAGCACAAGGCGCAGGCGAAATGATACCTCCGCACAGCACACTGATATTCGAAGTAGAACTTCTGAAAATAATAGCTAAATAAATAAAACCATTAAAGCAAAATGAAAACAGTAAAATTTATGATGGCTTTGGCAGCTGCCGCCACACTGGCATCCTGCGGTGGCCAGGCTCCGAAAGCCAATTTGCAAAACGACATTGACTCTTTGTCGTATGCCATCGGTATGGCACGTACTGAAGGCTTGGATCAGTTTCTGATGCAACAAGGTGTGGACAGCACAGAAATGGTCGAATTTATGAAAGGTTTCAACGAAGGAGCTTCCAAAATTGAAAAGAAAGACGTGGCTTATGTCATCGGTCTGCAAGTAGGTCAAATGGTCAGCAAGAATTGGGTAGAAGGTTTCAATCAGCAAATCTTTGGCAAAGACTCTACGAAGACTATCAGCCGTGAGAACCTCTTGGCAGGTTTCGTGGCAGGCGTAGCCGGTAAAGCAGGTTCAATGGACAAACTGTATGCCCAGACTTACATGCAAAAGAAGATGGAAGCCCTCCATGAACAGAGCTTGAGAGTGCAATATGCTGACAACATCGCTGAAGGCGAAAAGTTCTTGGAAGAGAACAAGAAGAAAGAAGGTGTGATAACCACAGAGAGCGGCCTGCAATACAAAGTCATCACTAAAGGCACAGGCGAAATCCCTGCTGATACCAGCTTCGTAAAGGTGAACTACAAAGGCACGCTAATTGACGGTACCGAGTTCGACAGTTCTTACAAACGCAAAGACAAAAACGGTAAGTCTCAACCCGCCACTTTCCGTGCCGACCGTGTTATCAAAGGCTGGACAGAAGCACTGACCATGATGCCCGTAGGATCTAAGTGGGAACTTTACATCCCCTATGACTTGGCATACGGCTCTAGAGCTTCCGGTCCTCACATTAAACCGTTCTCTACCCTGATATTCGAAGTTGAATTAGTGGGCATCGATAAGAAGAAATAAACTGAGACTATCAAAACGTTATTTCAGACGGATAAGACAGATGCTGCATAGCAGAGGTCTTATCCGTCTTTTTTCATGCTATTCCTCATTTTTTTTCTGCATTTTATATAGATAAATTAAAATATTTCCCTACATTTGCTTACTATTTGACAACCACACGAAACTTACATTTGTTATATTATGGAGAAAATAGATAGTCTTGACAGGCAAATTCTGGAAATAATCTCTCAGAATGCCCGCATTCCTTTTAAGGACGTAGCAGCCGAGTGCGGTGTGTCCCGTGCTGCTATTCATCAGCGCGTGCAACGGTTGATTGACTTGGGAGTCATCATCGGATCCGGCTACCATGTAAATCCCAAATCATTGGGCTACCGGACATGTACCTATGTAGGTATTAATTTGGAAAAAGGTTCGATGTATAAAAATGTCGTGGCTGAGTTGAACAAGATTCCCGAAATTGTGGAGTGTCACTTTACCACCGGACCTTACACCATGTTGACCAAAGTCTATGCCCGCGATAACGAGCACCTGATGGACTTGCTCAACAACAAGATGCAACAAATACCGGGTGTGACGGCTACTGAGACATTGATTTCGTTGGAGCAGAGCATCAAAAAAGAAATCCCCATCCAACCGGAGTGAGAAAAAACGGGTCAGAATTTCGGCACGCGCCGTCAAGTTTTGACCCACTTACTAAATAGCCATAATAACAACGTATGGAGTTTTTGAACGAATACCACCTCTCCGGCTTGGTGATAGGCGTGTGCACATTCCTTATCATTGGGATGTTTCATCCCATCGTAGTGAAATCCGAGTATTATTGGGGCACCCGATGCTGGTGGTTGTTCCTATTGCTGGGTATAGCCGGCCTTGTTGCCTCGGTGTGTGTGGAGAATATCCTAATAGCATCCTTATTGGGCGTCTTTGCTTTTTCCTCCTTTTGGAGCATTAAAGAAATCTTCGAGCAGGAAGAGCGTGTCCGCAAAGGCTGGTTCCCCAAGAATCCCAAACGAAAGTACAAGTTCTGAAAAGTATTTCTGCAAATTCTTGCATATTTCAGCAGAAAGCACTACTTTTGCACCGCTATCCGCTAAGGGATATATCGGACTTGTAGCTCAGTTGGTTAGAGCAACAGACTCATAATCTGGAGGTCCCAGGTTCAAGCCCTGGCTGGTC
>CALUOV010000115.1 GCA_944322275.1 uncultured Bacteroides sp.
CTGTCAATCTCAGAATTGTCGTCCATCTCTTCCAATGTGATTTCTTTTTCTTTCTCCCAGTCTTCATCGCAAATGAAGAACGACGTCATTTGGTCATTAACATAACCGACAGACTTCAGGATGGCTTCGTGAAAGTCGAAAAATGTGGCTTCGGGATCTATCTGGATTTCTCTGACAAAATCGTCAGCCTCGTCAGAAATAAGTGTAAATCTGTAAATCATAGTTGTATATGTTATTATTTTCCGGCGGGTATGATACCGCGGGGGGAGTTCTTGATAAATTCTACAATATAAGTAATTTCCGGTGTCATTTCCATTTCTTCTTCAATCTTCTTTAAAGCATCGGTCGTGTTGAGGCCGCTTTGGTAGATAAGGCGATAGGCGTTGTGGATTTGTTCGATGGTCTCATTGGAGAAATTACGGCGGCGCAGTCCTACAATGTTGATGCCCGCATAGCAGATGGGCTCTCGCCCGGCAATGATGTATGGGGGAATGTCCTTGCTGAAGCGGCATCCTCCCTGCACCATGCCGTATCCGCCTACACGGCAAAACTGGTGCATCAGTACACCGCCGCTGATGATGGAGTTGTCATCGATAATGATTTCGCCCGCCATTTTGGTGGAGTTGCCGATAATGCAGCCGTTGCCTACGGTGGCATCATGAGCCACGTGTACGCCCTCCATCAGAAGGTTATTGCTGCCTACAATAGTTTTCCCTTTGGCGGCCGTGCCCCGATTGATGGTTACATTCTCGCGAATCAGGTTGTTGTCTCCAATCTCTGCTGTTGTATCCTCTCCTTTGAACTTCAAATCCTGTGGAATGGCTCCGATGACGGCTCCGGGAAATATTGTGTTACCGTTTCCGATACGTGAGCCGTAGAGAATGTTGACGTTAGGCATGATTCTGTTATTGTCACCTATTACCACGTTCTTGTCAATGAAGACAAATGGAGCGATTTCCACATTATTGCCAATGCGTGCTTCCGGATGGATGTAGGCTAAAGGGCTAATTTTATTCTGTTCCTGCATGTTGTCTTTCATTTATTTATTTTTCGTTATTTGTGCTGTAAACTCAGCCTCGCATACTACTTTTTCTCCTACAAACACGTAGCCTTTCATAGTGGATATACCCCGACGGATGGGCGCCATCAGTTCTACTCTGAACAACAAAGTGTCACCAGGCACAACCTTTTGACGGAACCTTACGCCGTCTATCTTCAGGAAGTAAGTGGAATAACGTTCGGGCTCGTCCACAGAGTTCAACACCAACAGACCACCTACCTGCGCCATGGCTTCTATTTGGAGCACACCAGGCATGACTGGTTCCTGCGGAAAATGTCCTTGAAAGAAAGGTTCGTTGGATGTCACGTTTTTTATGCCTACAATATAGTTGGCACCCATTTCAATAACTTTATCTACTAACTGGAATGGATAACGGTGGGGCAACAGCTCACGAATGCGGTTTACGTCCATAATGGGCGGACGATTACAATCATAGATAGGAGCCTGTATCTCGTGCAGGCGGATTTCTTTGCGCATTTGGCGAGCAAACTTATTATTAATAGTGTGACCGGGGCGTGTGGCAATGATACGGCCTTTGATAGGTTTCCCTATCAGTGCCATGTCGCCAATGACATCAAGCAATTTATGGCGTGCGCATTCATTGGGCCATACCAACGGGTTATGCATGATGTAGCCTAAGTGATTGGCATCCATGTGGGCTACTCCCATTACGTCCGCTAACTTGTCGAAGTTTTCTTGTGACATCCGGCGTTCGTAGATGACGATGGCATTGTCCAGGTCTCCACCTTTGATGAGTCCGGATTGAAGCAACGGCTCTATTTCGCGTACAAAGACAAATGTGCGGCTGGCGGCAATTTCGTCCTTGAACTTGGACATGTCTTCCAACGTAGCATATTGGTTGGAGATAATGGTCGAGTCGTAAGAAATCAAAACGTTGATACTGAAATTCTCGTCCGGTAGTACAATGATGGACGATCCGGTCTCTTCATCGCGGAACTCTATTTTGGATTTGATGATATAAAAGTCCTTTACGGCATTCTGTTCCTCAATGCCTACACGCTCTATCTCTTTTACATAATAGAGGGCACTTCCGTCCAGAATGGGAAATTCCGGACCGTTGACTTGTATCAGGCAGTTGTCTATGCCCAATGCGTAAAGAGCCGCCATGCCATGTTCCACGGTGCTGACTTTTACATTGTTCTTACACAAGACGGTTCCCCGTGTCGTATCAGCCACATTTTCGGCTATGGCATCGATAATGGGTTGGCCTTCCAAGTCGGTTCGTTGGATTTTATACCCGTGATTTTCCGGAGCGGGATTGAAGGTAACGGTCAGATTAAGCCCCGTGTGAAGTCCCTTTCCACTGAGTGAAAAACTATCTTTCAGAGTCTTTTGTTTCAACATGGGTTACTTATTTAATTGTTTTTTTAATTCGTTCAGTTCTTTGCGTAATGCATTCAGTTCGAAATACATGTCGGGCAACTTGCGGAAAATGGCCTGCGACTTAAAATAGGGCTTTTCTTCCATGGGAGGGGTGCCTATCAGGCGTTGGTCACTCTTGGTACTGCTTGGCACGCCCGATTGTGCGCCGAATACGACCCGGTCACCAATATGGATATGGCCGGCAATACCTACCTGACCACCAAACATACACCATTCACCTATTTTAGTCGAACCGGCTACGCCTACCTGGGCAGCCATGACGGTGTGCGAACCTATTTCATCATTGTGGGCTACTTGCACTAAATTATCCAGTTTAACTCCGTGGTGAACGATAGTGGCTCCCATGGTGGCACGGTCTACACATGTGTTAGCTCCGATTTCCACATCATCTTCGAGAATAGTGATGCCGATTTGTGGAATTTTTTCGTATCCTTCAGGAGTAGGCGCAAAACCAAACCCATCGGCTCCGATAACGCTTCCGGCATGCAATGTGCACCGGTTGCCTATCCGGCAGTCATGGTAAACGGTGACATGGGGATAGAGGGTGCAGTCTGTTCCTATTTTTACTCCTGCACAGATTGTAACATGTGGATGGATAACGCTATTGTCACCTATCTCAGCATGGTCTCCAATATAGGCGAAAGGGGCAATATAGACGTCTTTTCCTATCTTGGCTGTCGGTGCGATAAAAGCTAATGAATCGATGCCGGTCAATTTAGGTTTGCTTTGTTCATAAAGAGTAAGCAATTTTGCCAGACTGTCGTATGCATTGTCTACCTTTATTAAGGTGGCTTTTACTTCATGTTCTGGTTCAAAGTCTTTGTTTACCAAGATTATACTTGCTTTGGAGTCATAGATGTAAGGTGTATATTTCGGATTCGATAAAAAAGAAATGGCTCCCGGGATACCTTCTTCTATTTTGGCAAAGGTATGTACGGTTGCATTCTCGTCTCCGACAATCTCTCCGTGGATGTATGCGGCAATTTGCTTGGCAGAAAATTCCATATTTTTTCTTGTTAGATGGTTTTCAACTTACAAATAACGCACTTTTTTTTGATATATCCTTATATTGCAGTGAATATTTTGCAATTACTTATGTGGGCGTAAGTAGCATAAGTAGTGTTTTTTTACTTTTTTGGAAAGCAGGGATATGTTGAGCATGTCCGAGGCTTCGGCAATGTTCTTGGTACTTCCATCATTGTAAATGACTTCTATGCTGTCATCGGCCGGGTTGTACATGTTTCTTTCGATACTGGGAGTTGAAACAAAATAGGCGGCTTCGGCCGGTGTTATGTTCAGTTTTCGGCTGATTTGGAGCGTCAGTTCCTGTTTCCGTTCTTCACTGAATGGCTCATTGGAGATTTCTACCTTAAAGATATGTCGGTTTACCATACCTTGACTAAGGGTGGAGAGCACTTTGTCCGGGTGTCCGCACCACACTTTCAGAGAAGTCCAGATGTCGTTGTCGTCCAGTAGGATGAAATTTTTCAAGCACATCGGGTCATGGTAGAAAACATCGCGGTTGATGTCGTGGTAGAGGAAATATTGCAAGGCAGGTGAGGAAAAAAGTTCTGTTCCACGGGAAGCCAATTCTTTGGCTCGCAGGAGGGTGCTGATGAGCATCCGTTCGTAGGCTACGGAAGTCTTGTGCAGATAGACTTGCCAATACATCAGACGACGTGCGGTAAGGAAATTCTCAATGGAGTAGATGCCCTTCGCTTCTACAACCAACTGGTCGTTCTTCACATCGAGCATCTTAATGATGCGTGCCGAGCCGATGTTGCCTTCGGTGACACCTGTATAGAAGCTGTCGCGGCGCAGATAGTCCAGTCGGTCCACGTCCAGTTGTCCGCTGACCAATTGGTGAAGGAATTTCTTGGGATATTCGTCCTTGAAAATCTGAATGGCCAAGGTTAGCTGTCCGTTCATCTCACGGTTGATGTCTTCCATTAGCAGAAGTGAGATATCTTCGTGTGACACACCCGGAACAATGGTGTCTTCCAACACGTGTGAGAAAGGGCCGTGTCCGATGTCATGCAGCAAGATGGCTGCTTTTACCGCTTCGGCCTCGCTATCGAAAATGAAGTTTCCTTTCGCCGTCAGGTGCTGGATGGCTTCGCTCATCAAATAGTAGGCGCCAAGGGAATGCTGGAAACGGGTGTGCTGTGCTCCGGGATATACAACAGATGAAAGCCCTACTTGCTTGATACGGGTCAGCCGTTGCAGAAGGGGGTGGCACACCAGGTCGTAGAGCAGGCCTTTCGGTATGCTGATGAATCCGAATACGGGGTCGTTGATGATTTTTCGTTCGTAGGACATAAATGAGGATTTAAAGTTTACTGTCAGTACAATTAAATTAAACTGTCAGTTTATTGGGATTAAACTGACAGTTTATCCGTTATAAACTGATAGTTTATTGGGAATAAACCGGCAGTTTATAGCGAGTGAATTGTGATAAACTGTTAATCTGCTGATTACCAGTATACATCTTCTATGTATTCATCATACTTTGGCTTCAGTGTCGGCACGTGTGCCTGGAATACGCGGTCTATGGCCTGCTGCTCTTCCGGACGGATTAGCCGTTCGCCCTTGCGGCTCAGGAAATAGTAGTTGCGGCACGAGAAGCAGGCCATTACCTTGCGGCGTACGGTTTTCTCGGCACGCACGGGCACTTCGTCGAAGATGTGTGTCATACCTTTGGCGTAACGAACGGGTGTATTGTCGCGATAGTAGCGGCAGTCTTCCCCGGCAGTGGAGGCCACGTTGGGATTGATCGTGTAGACAACCATCTGCTTTGTATCGCCGCTCTCTGTCAGTGCCCGGGCCGCCAGGGCACGCAGGCACGTGGTGTGACGGGGGCAGGCTGAGGCAGAGAGGCTGAAGGTGTAATCTTTGGGAATGTCTTTTAGCTGTATCATCGTTTTCAGAAGATTGATTTCAGTTGCTCGGCCATCTGCCGCTGCACTTCCTGTGCTGCGCGGCGGGCGGCTTCGGCAAAGTCTGTGCCTTTGCTTGCATAGATGATGCCTCGGCTGGAGTTCACAATCAGGCCACACTCCTTGGTCATGCCATACCGGCAGACTTCTTCCAGCGAACCGCCTTGTGCACCTACACCGGGGACGAGGAGGAAGTGGTTCGGTACGATCTTGCGGATGTCCTCAAAAGCTTGGCCTTGCGTGGCGCCTACGACGTACATCATGCGGTCGTCGCCCGCCCACGTCTGGCTCTTGCGGAGCACTTTCTCGAAGAGGCGTTCGCCGTCCACGTCCATCGTCAGCTGAAAGTCGTGCGAGCCTTTGTTGCTGGTCAGTGCCAGCAGGATGACCCACTTGTCTTTGTAAGTCAGGAAAGGCGTTACGCTGTCCTCGCCCATGTAGGGGGCTACGGTGACGGCATCGATGTCCATGTCCTCGAAGAACGAGCGGGCATACATCGCGGAGGTGTTTCCGATGTCACCGCGTTTGGCGTCGGCGATGATAAACTGGTCGGGATACTGCTCGCGGATGTACTTCACGGTCTTTTCCAACGCCTGCCAGCCCTTCACGCCCAGGCATTCGTAGAAAGCCAGATTGGGCTTGTAGGCTACGCAGAGATCGGCCGTGGCGTCGATGATGGCCTTGTTGAAGGCAAAGACGGGTTCGTGACTGTCCAACAGATGGTCGGGGATTTTCTTGATGTCCGTGTCAAGACCTACGCAAAGAAAAGATTGTTTGCGTTTGATGTTCTCAATAAGTTCTTGTTTGTTCATATCGTTATTTTTTATAGGTTTGTTCATGATGGAAAAGGAGGCCGTCAAGAATGACTTGCGTTTCTTCTTTTTCCTTATATATATGGAATGAGGACAACAGGAGGGTGTTGCCTGCTTGGGTACGTAATATAGGCGGTGTTGATGTGTTGTTCTTATCTAAAGCATGGAGGGTATCCAATGGTAGGCACAGGGTGTCTGACAGAGGTAGAGTAATAGAAACTTTTTCTTTTTCCGCATCTTGGTTTGAAAAACGTTGGTTGATGCTGACTGAAGTCAGCCGTGTATATCCTTCCGGTATTTTCTGATTATTTATTTCCGATTGATAATGCAGATTTCTGACATCCGATGTCTGTTCTTCGCGGATGTCATAAAAAGAAATCTCTTTATTGACGAGGTCGGCAATACTTTCTTCACCAAATATTTCGCTTAGGTAGTATAGTTTTTCATTTACTTGTTTCCCTCCTTCGGGTAGTGACTTTAACCATGCTTTGTATTGTTTTTCAGACAAAGGCAGGGTATCCAACTTACTTTGTGCCATGAGTGCTTTTACTTCTTTTCGTAGCGTATTTCGGGTAATGCTGGCATAGTTCACCGGAAGCGCTGAAGTCAGCAGGAAGATGATGGAGAAGGAGATTGGTATCCAACTGATGCGTCTGGCTTTTCTGGCTATCAGTCCGATGCAGACAAAATAGAACCAGACGTTGAGTGTAGCCAGATACAGGCGGTTGAGTGTGATGCCGTAATCCAGAAAGCGGCGTCCGATGCCGATGGTCATCAATAGCAACAGAGGTAAAATCAGAGCTGGCAGCCAGCGTGCGATACGTTCGTCTATGGGCTTCTGATTTTTAATGCGCGAAGGGTAAAGCCCTAATTCGATGGCTATACACCCCGCCATGAGCGCCGTGACCAGCCAGGAAACCCATCCGTTGGGCAATTCCCAGCGTGCAATGATGGTGGAGGCGTAAACGTAAAGAACCGCCAGATAGCCTCCTATCAACGGTAGGAAAAGGTATCGGATGATGTTATACATAAAAACCGTGGGCTGCGGCTGACGGTCGTGTTTGCGTTCGTCTTTTGGCAGCAATCCTAAAAAAAGCAAAGCCGGAAGCAACAAGAGAAACAGAATCAGAATATAGAGATAACATTTACTGCTGATAACAATTCCGAAGAGTTGGTGTAGTGAGAATGCCAATAAACACAATCCTCCGCTCATGACAGCTCCTATGATGAAGACCAGTCCTATTGTCGCCAAGACATATTGGGTAAAGTTCCAGGACGGAATGTCATTCTCTTCTCGGAAGAAAGGCAGGAAAAATATGGAAAGTCCTACGGCCAGTATACCCGCTCCATGGGCGATGATAATGTCTATCAGCCGGGGAGAGTCGTTCAGGTAGTAAAGAAAAATGGCGTCAATGGCCAATAATGCATGTACCGTCACTTGTACACCTGTCCGGACACTTGCCCGTTTTACTTCCTCGGCCCATAGGTGTAGGCTTAAGGATAATAGGGTGCCTACGGAGAGGTAATAACCTATGGTCATTAGCAATCGCTTTTCGCCCAGGTTTCCTTCCATCGTTATCTGAAAACAGAGGTAGGCCGTCAGCGCTAATACGAAACCTACCGTTACGGGAAAACGTTGCATGCAATTATAAAAAGCACCGTTCAAGGTCTTGTAAAGAGTAGTGAGTCGTTGTGCCATTTTTCCTAACTATAATAATTATAATTCGCTTTCTTTCAATCGCTCCGCATTCTCGGCCACGATGAGGTGGTCGATGCAGTCCTGGATGTCACCGTCCATGAAGGCGGCCAGGTTGTAGATGGTGTAGTTGAT
>CALUOV010000116.1 GCA_944322275.1 uncultured Bacteroides sp.
AGGTAGGATGGAAGTAAGCACTCTCCAGAAAGACATCCTTCGTCTGCTCGGTAGAACCAGAGTTGAGCCCTCCGAATACGCCCGCAATACACATAGGTTCCTCGCGATTGCATATCATGAGGTCGCGCTCGTCCAGCTTGCGTTCCACACCATCCAACATGATGAACGGAGTGCCCTGCGGCAGGGTTTTCACAATGACTGCCCCACCCTTGATGGTGTCCGCATCGAAGCAATGCAAAGGCTGTCCGAAAGCATGAACGATATAGTTCGTCACATCCACCACATTATTAATAGGACGCAGACCAATGACGCGCAATTTCTCCTGCAACCATTCGGGACTTTCCTTTACGGTGACCCCTTTTACAGTGACACCCGCATAATGGGGACATGCCTCCACGTTTTCTACCTGCACATCGATATCCAGTTCATGATTCTCCACCCGGAAAGCGTCTACCGATGGACGGTGCAACGTGGCTTGCCGTCCGTTCTGGATGAGCCAGGCATAGAGGTCGCGCGCCACGCCATAGTGTGAACAGGCATCCGCACGGTTGGGCGTGATGTCCACCTCCAACACATAATCACTCTTAATGTTGTAATAATCCTTGGCTAAAGTGCCGGGCACGGCCTCCTGAGGCAACACGATAATGCCCGCATGGTCGGTGCCGATGCCTATCTCGTCCTCAGCACAAATCATGCCGTTAGACTCCACACCACGTAATTTCGATTTCTTGATGGTAAAGCACTGGTCACCGTCATACAACTTGGTGCCCAGCGTAGCCACCACCACTTTTTGCCCGGCTGCCACGTTCGGTGCCCCACATACAATCTGTACGGGTTCTCCCCCATCGCCCAAGTTGACAGTCGTGATGTGCATGTGATCAGAATTAGGATGAGGCACACATGTCAACACCTCACCAATGACCAATCCTTCCAATCCACCTTTGATGCTCTGCACCTCTTCCACACCGCCTGTCTCCAAGCCGATGGAGGTGAGCGCCGCAGCCACTTCGTCCGGCGTAAGGTCGAAGTCTACGTACTCTTTCAGCCAATTATAAGAGATATTCATATCCTAAGTTTTTATTGTTATCGCATTTTTGACCCGCAAAGGTAATAAGATTTTTTTGTTTGGAGAAAACACACGGGTAAAAATCCGGGAATAAACACTCGCAGGAATAACATTCATTGCCGCAAAAGACAGCACAGCTCTCCACAAAGCCGTTCCTTCACCTCCTCCATCGGCACCTCGTGCCCTAACTCACGAGCCAATGACGTTACCCCTTTGTCGACAAAGCCGCAAGGATGAATGTAACTGAAATAGCGCAGATCGGTATTGACATTCAACGCCAATCCATGCATGGTAACGAAGTGACTGCTGCGGACACCGATGGCACACACCTTACGGGCACGTGGCGTGTCACCTTCCAGCCAAACGCCCGTGGCTCCGTCCACACGTCCCGCCTCGATGCCATACGAAGCGCACACACGGATAACGGCTTCCTCCAATACATGCACATAGGCTTTAAGCCCCAAACGAAAATCTTCCAAATAAAGAATAGGATAACACACTAACTGTCCCGGGCCGTGGTAAGTGATGTCACCTCCACGGTCGATGTGATAATACGTAGCCCCTATGCGTGCCAACTGTGCCTCATTGAGCAACATGTTAGCCTCCTTGCCACTACGTCCCAAAGTATAAACGTGAGGATGCTCACATAAAACAATACGAGCGGGACAGGCTTCGCCTCGCTTCACGGCCTCCAATGTTTCGTCAAAACACTGTCTTTGTCTCTCCCAGGCATCCGCATAGGAAATAAGGCCCCAATCTTCTATTGCCAACTTATTCATATGGCGAAGATAGGACTTTTTTTTGATTGATACAACAAGTCCATAAAGAAATCACTCAGAGGTTCCTGCCTGTTTGGCGCATTCGCAAATTCTTCATACCTTTGTCCTGCAACAGGCAAAGAGATTTATTCATCAAAATCATTCATCACACAAAATACACAGCGATACATGGCAGGCATTTACATTCATATTCCGTTCTGCAAGACGCGATGCATCTATTGCGACTTTTACTCCACGACCCACGAAGAGCGGAAGGAAGCGTACATACGAGCATTGTGCAGGGAACTGAAAATGCGCAAAGACTATCTGAAAGGAGAGAAAATCGGGACGGTTTACTTCGGCGGAGGAACCCCATCGAGGCTCAGTGAGGAAGACTTCGGGCAGGTATTTGAGACCATCAGGCAAACTTACGGGCTGGATGCCTGTGAAGAAATCACGCTGGAAGCCAATCCAGATGATCTGACCGAAGACTATGTGAACCTATTGCGCCGCTTGCCCTTCAACCGCATCAGTATAGGAATACAAACTTTTGACGATGCGATGCTGAAGCTACTGAACCGTCGACATACGGCCCTCCAAGCTATTGAGGCTGTAGAACGATGCAGAAGACTGGGATTCGACAATATCAGCATCGACCTCATATATGGACTGCCCAACGAAACGGAAGAACGTTGGAAACGGGATTTACGTCTAGCTGTTGACCTGGACGTTGAGCACATTTCAGCCTACCACCTGACATACGAAAAAGGAACTCGCCTTTATCGCCTGCTGCAATCAGGAGATGTGTACGAGGTAAACGAGGAAAGCAGCGTGCATTTCTTTACAATGCTGACAGACGCCCTAGATGAAGCGGGTTATGAACATTACGAGATTTCCAACTTCAGCAAGCCAGGGCGACGCTCACGCCACAACACATCTTATTGGCAGGGAGTGCCTTACTTAGGATGTGGCCCTTCGGCCCACTCGTTCGACACGCAAAGCCGCGAATGGAACATCGCCTTGCTGGAGAAATATATCGGGGCTTTGGAACAAGGTGAGAGGCTGTATGAGCGAGAAGAATTGAGCCTCACCATGCGCTACAACGAGTATGTCATGACGAGCTTGCGCACACGGGAGGGCATTGACCTCGACCTGCTTGCCTGCCGCTTCGGGCCGCAACTGGCCTCCTATTGCGAGCGCATGGCGAAACCTTATAAAAAAAGCCACAAGTTGAAAATGTACGATCGACACCTGCGCCTGACTCGCGCAGGCATCTTCACCTCGGACGGCATTATCAGCGACCTGATGTTTGTGGAATAGGTTTGCCTTTGGGTTTATCAGGTCCACCTCTCATGCCCTTCAGCAACTCTCGGTGGAAACGCATCTCGGCGCGCTGTATGAGGTAAATTTTCTTGTTGGGAAGGATTTCCTGAAATTTATTCAGATATTCTTTCTCAAGTTTGTCCGACTTGATACGAGCATCCAACACGCCTTCCATGATCTCACCATAACGTTCCTCGGTGATATCTTTTTCACGTCCTTCACGCATCAGTTTCCAGGCCTCATCATTCAGTTCCTTTTTACGATCCTGGAGTTCGAAATATAAAGGAAAAAATTTTGAGGCTTCCTCTGCGCTCAAACCAGCACGCTCAATGATGAAATTTTGCTGGCGTGCACGAAACTCTTCTTGCGTTAACCTTTGCCGAGTGTTTCCACCAGCCCACAACAAGGGCACAAAACCGCAAACCAATAGTATCAGAATAATAATTTTTCTCATTTGTTTTTACCGTTATTGTTGATTTTATTGTTCATCACCATCGTCCGCCAGATACACATAAAGGGAATAGTCATCCAACATGGAATTGTCTATCGCCACGTCTATATATTCCATTTCTGTCTCCGCATCCATTACCTCTTCAGCCACGACAGGCGTTTGTTCACCGGCCGGAACCTCAACCCTCGATGAAGCCACCCGGATGATGAGAGCCGCCCCCACAAACATGGCTGCCATGTACACCCAAGGACGTACTTTTTCCCACATGGTAGGCACTCTATAGACTCCAGCCTTTTCTTTTTCAGGCAGTCGGCTCATTAAGTCGGAAGTGAAACCTTCGAAATATCCTTCGGGTACCCGGAAGGGATTCTCCGTGCCCAGTTCTTTACGTATTTTATCTTCTTCTTTCATAAGCTTTCTCCTTTCTAATGAATTAGACATGATTTACATGCAAAGGTTTAAAGTTCTTCCTCCAATTTTTTCTCTATTTTTTTCACAGCATGGTGGTAGGATGCTTTCAGCGCTCCTACAGAAGTACCGAATATTTCAGACATTTCTTCGTACTTCATTTCCTGATAATACTTCAGGTTGAACACCATCCGCTGCTTTTCAGGCAAGGAAAGGAGGGCTTTCTGCAACACCATCTGTATGTGGTCGGCCGAGAAGTAGGGATCACTCTCCAACTTCTGAAGCACATCGGCTTCAGGATCGTCCAACGATACAGTAGCCATGGCCTTCTCCTTGCTAAGGAAGGTTAAACATTCGTTCAAAGCAATACGGTACAACCAAGTGGACAGCTTGGCGTCTCCCCGAAAATAATCAATATTGAGCCAAGCCTTAATGAAAGTATTCTGAAGCAAGTCGTTCGCATCTTCGTGCGAATATACCATGCGACGTATCTGCCAATACAACTGTTCGCTATATTGCGCCACGACCATTTCGAATCCACGCCTTTGCGTCTTTTCATCCTGCAAAAGAGCTAACACCTCGTGTTCATTATAAGTGGAGTTCATATTTCTTCTATTCGCATTTGTTCTTTTAGACGTTCAAAGATAATAAAAGTTTAATTCAAACAGACACAGAAAGACCTTCTTTGGCCAATAAAGTGGCAGGAAAGACCTCACAAGCCTGTTCCAAAAGTAGATTCTCGTCTTCATAACGAGCCGAAAAATGTCCGATGAGCAAACGCTTCACCCCTCCTTCGCGCGCTAAAACGGCAGCTTGCACGGCCGTAGTATGAAAGGTTTCTTTAGCTCGCGGAGCATCCTCATCAGCAAAAGTAGCTTCGTGAAACAGCAAATCCACACCCTGCACCTGTCTGGCCACAGAAGCCAACGGAAGTGTATCCGAACAATAGGCATAGCGGCGGGGCGGATCGGCCGGACACGTCAGACGGCTATTGGACACCACCTCGCCATCGGGAGTAACAAAGTCGGCTCCGTTCTTAATCCGGTTCAGTTCACAGACGGGCACTTGATAGAAGTCGATCATCTCGCGCAGGATGTGATTAGGCCGAGGCTTCTCGGAAAAGAGGAAACCGCACGTGGGCATACGATGGCGCAAGGGAATAGTGGTGACCGTGATGGAACGGTCTTCGTAAATCAAAGCCGGTTGGTGCGTGTCGAACGGATGATATACCACCTGGTAGGTCATCTGCCGATTGAAGAAGTCGAGCACGGGTCGCAACAATACCTCCAGCCCTTGAGGCGAATGAATGTGCAGCTCGGCCGTACGCCCCAACAGATTCAACGTGGAAATCAGACCTGGTAACCCGAAGCAATGGTCGCCATGCAGATGAGAAATAAAAATATGGTTCAGACGTGAAAACTTCAGTTTTGACTTTCGGAATTGTAACTGAGCACCTTCTCCACAATCTATCATAAATAGCTTGTCACGCACATTGAGCACTTGCGATGTAGGGAAATGACGAGTGGTGGGCAACGCAGATCCGCATCCTAATATATGTAATTCAAATTTCTCCATATTTTCAAAGTGCAAAGATAGTGTAAATCGAAAAAATTCCTAACTTTGTAGCATGAAAAGATGGTTGACATTCTTAATATCTTTTGCTTTCTGCATATCTTCCTTTGCTCTCCCTCAGCCTACCGACACGCTTTACACCCGTGTGCTGAGCGATATGGGGTTCGATTATTTTAAGCAGGGCAACCTGGAAGCGGCTTTGGATTGCTATCGGAAGGTGTGCGAAGTGGCTCCCCGACTAGGCGACACGGTCCGTTGGAGTGCAGCTCTCTCGTCCATGGGGGCCATCTATCGGCGTAAGCAGATGCCAGACTCGTGCCTGTCATGCTATCAAGAAGCCCTGCAACTGGCTGAGCACATGCGCGATGATGCCGAGCAGGCCAATCTGCTCAGCAAGATTGCACTGAATTATATGTCGGCCGGAGAGGCGAAGAAGGCTGTATCCGCAAGCGAAAGGGCCGTCAACCTGGCCACGCAGAGCGGGGAAATGGAGGCCATCATGTTTGCCAGCTATGCGGGCAGCACCGTCCACTTCCGATCTGGCTCATATGAAAAAGGCATCCGTATCCTGCAAAATCTGGTAACAGAGGCCAAGCGTCAGGACAAGCCACAATACATGCTGAGGGGTTATCGCATCCTGCTGCAAATGTTCGACCGGCGTGGCCTGCGCGACTCGGTGAATCACTACATGCACGATATGGATTCTGCCCTCAACATACTGCCTTCCTACGCGCGCGAAGTAGCCATGGCCTTGGAACAGCAAGCCATCATCTACACTAAATATCACAATTTCAGGAAGAGCCTGGAGGCGTACCAAAAACTGCTCAGCCACCAAGGAGGAGGCAACCTGACGATTGATAAAATCTATCTAGGCATGGCACGTAATTACTACAGCCTGCGAGATTATCTGCGCGCTATGAAATATTATGATCGGGCGGTAAAGACAGCTGACAGTCTCCACACCGTCCGCCTCGATGAGCAGGTTTCCAACTTTAACACACGTCTCGAAGCGAAAGAAAAGGCTTTGGCCGAGGGAGAAAAACGACAAGAGGAACTGAAGCAGGAAATCCACTTCCTGCGCCGAACATTGTATGCCATGATAGCTCTAACAGGCCTGATAGTAGCGGGATTGTTGTGGACAAAAAAAAGAAATGCACGAACAGAAAAATAAAAACACGGATTATACGAACTTAAGACAAAGCAAAAACATCTCCCTAGAAAAGTCCGCATAATCCGTGCTAAACGCAGTTTTTTATTTCACCTCTTGAATCAGCTCCATACCTCGCTTGATAGCCTCTTCGTTCATCGGTATCAAGTGATGGTGGCGTTCGGGCAAGGTTTTTTTCAAACCTTTAATGACGTTTTCCAACGACACGATGGGTTTTATTTTCAGTAATCCTCCAAGCACAATCATGTTGAATGCTTTCGAATTGTTCATCTCATTGGCGGCATCCATTGCGTCAATGCGATATACGTGAATATCCTTGCGTGTAGGAGGGTTGATGATGCCATAACCGTCATAAATCAAGACGCCTCCAGGTTTTACCTTACTCTCGAACTTCTCCAGTGAAGGTTGGTTCAAAATAATGGCTGAGTCATATTTGCTCAAGATAGGCGAAGAAATTTTCTCATCGCTCACGATGACGGTCACGTTGGCCGTGCCGCCTCGTTGTTCGGGACCGTATGCCGGCATCCAAGTAACTTCCTTGCCTTCCATCAGCCCTGAGTAAGCCAAAATCTTACCCATGGACAATACGCCTTGTCCACCAAATCCTGCTATAATGATTTCCTCTTTCATCATTTCAATGTGCTAATGTGATTATTTATCTTTTAAGTCACCCAACGGATAGAAGGGGAACATGTGCTCTTCCATCCACTTGTTGGCAGCGGCCGGAGACATCTTCCAACCCGAATTGCAGGTAGAAACGATTTCCACCAGGTTGCTTCCCTTACCGGTCATGGAGTTCTCGAACGCCTTGCGGATGGCTTTCTTGGCTTTACGGATGGCGGGTACCGACTGTACACTTTGACGGGTAACATAAGCCGTACCTTCCAACTGAGCCGCAATGTCGGCTATTTTCAGCGGATAGCCGTGCAGATGCACGTCACGTCCGTAGGGACAGGTAGAAGTCTTCATACCCACCAATGTGGTAGGAGCCATCTGTCCGCCGGTCATGCCATAGATAGCGTTGTTGATGAAAATAATGGTGATATTCTCGCCACGGTTCAACGCATGGATGGTTTCGGCTGTACCTATACATGCCAAGTCACCGTCTCCTTGGTAAGTGAACACCAGCCGGCTGGGCCATAATCGCTTGATGGCGGAAGCCAATGCAGGTGCGCGTCCGTGGGCGGCTTCCTGCCAATCGATGTCCAAGTAATTGTAGATGAACACGGCACACCCCACGGGTGAAATGCCAATGGCTTTGTCTTCCATTCCCATTTCTTCAATTACT
>CALUOV010000117.1 GCA_944322275.1 uncultured Bacteroides sp.
GGTACGGTGGAAAGTGTGCTCAACTTCTGTCATTATTGCTTGTGCGATGACAAGCTGGTAGATTTCCTGGATTATTTTGAAGAGAAAGGCATCGGCATCATCAACGCTTCGCCCTTGTCTATGGGATTGCTGACCGAGCGCGGCGTGCCCGATTGGCATCCGGCCCCCAAACCGTTGGTAGAGGCTTGCCGTCGTGCCATGGAGCATTGCAAGGCCAAGAATTATCCGATAGAGAAACTGGCCATGCAGTATGCCGTCAGCAATCCGCGTATCGCCACCACACTCTTCAGCACAACCAACCCGCAAAATGTACGCAAGAATATAGCCTTCATCGAAGAGCCGATGGACGAAACACTCGTAAAAGAAGTACAGGCCATCATTGGCGACCAAATGCGGGTAAGCTGGGCAAATACTTAATCAGGAGGAGGACAATCTCATGGCTTATACAATCATAGACGCCCATGCCCATTTGTGGCTGAGGCAAGACACGGTGGTGGATGGCCTGCCCATCCGCACTTTGGAGAATGGCCGCTCGCTGTTCATGGGAGAGGTGAGGCAGATGTTGCCTCCCTTCCTGGTAGACGGTGTGAATAGTGCCGAAGTATTCCTTTCCAATATGGATTACGCTCAAGTGGGGGCGGCGGTCATTACACAGGAGTTTATCGACGGTCCCCAAAACGACTATTTGGAGGATGTCGCCAAGCGGTATCCCGACCGTTTTTTTGTGTGCGGACTTTGTGAGTTCCGCAGGCCGGGTTTTCTGGAAGAAGCTTGTGACCTGATAAAACGAGGCTTTAAGGGAATCGCGATACCGAGCCACCGTCTGCGCCTGAAGGAGGGACGGGTGATGCTGAACAGTGACGAGATGATGCGGATGTTCAAGCTGATGGAGCAAAACGGTATGATTCTCTCCCTCTGTCTGGAGGAAGGCACAACGCAAGTGGGCGAGGTGGAAGAAGTCATCCAGGAATGTCCCGCATTGAAGATGGCTATAGGGCACTTTGGCATGGTCACTGCGAAGGATTGGAAAGAGCAAATCAAACTGGCCCACCATCCGAATGTCCGCATTGAGTCGGGGGGGATTACCTGGTTATTCAACGACGAGTTTTACCCCTTCCATGGTGCGATAAAGGCTATCCGCGAAGCGGCCGATCTGGTAGGTTGGGAAAAACTGATGTGGGGCTCCGACTATCCGCGCACCATCACGGCCATTACCTACCGCATGTCCTACGACTTCATTACCAAATCCGCCGAAATAGCGGAGGAGGAGAAGCGCCTCTTCTTGGGCGAGAATGCGCATAGTTTCTACGGCTTCGGCTCATTGCCCGATTTGCCTTATATAAAGAATATGTCTGAATAGCGTATGGTTAGTAACATGAAAAACAATAAATATGTATTGCCTTTAGCGCTGGTTTTCAGTTTGTTTTTCTTGTGGGCTATCAGCAGCAACCTGCTGCCCACGATGATACGTCAGTTGATGAAGACCTGCGAACTGAATACCTTCGAGGCGTCCTTTACCGAGTCGGCCTATTGGTTGGCTTACTTCATTTTCCCGATACCTATCGCCATGTTTATGAAGCGATACAGCTACAAGGCGGGCATCGTGTTCGGCTTATTGTTGGCCGCGGTGGGCGGATTGCTTTTCTTCCCGGCTGCCATCATCAAGGAGTATTGGGCCTACCTGTGCATCTTCTTCATCATCGCCACAGGCATGTGCTTCTTGGAGACGGCTGCCAACCCGTATGTCACGACCTTGGGTGACCCCGCCACAGCTCCCCGAAGACTGAATCTGGCGCAATCTTTCAACGGACTGGGTGCGTTCATAGCCGCCATGTTCCTAAGCAAACTGATATTGAGCGGTTCCACCTACACGAGGGAAACGCTCCCGGCAGATTATCCGGGTGGTTGGGAGGCGTATATCCAAATGGAGACTGACGCCATGAAATCGCCTTATATGGCATTGGCGTTGCTTCTGGTGTTGATTGCCGTAGTCTTTGTCTTTTCCAAGTTGCCGAAGATTGGCGATGAAGGGCAGAAAAAGCGGAACAACGAGAAGCTGATAGACTTTGGTGTGTTGAAGCACAGCCATCTGCGTTGGGGCGTCATTGCCCAGTTCTTTTACAACGGTGGCCAAACGACCATCAACAGCCTCTTCTTGGTGTATTGCTGCACCTATGCGGGCTTGCCGGAAAGTACCGCCACTACTTATTTCGGCCTGTACATGCTGATGTTTCTCCTGGGCCGTTGGATAGGTACGGGACTGATGGTGAAGTTCCGTCCGCAAGACATGTTGTTAGTGTATGCGCTGGCCAATGTGGCGCTCTGTCTGGTGGTGATCGCGTTTGGAGGAAAAGTCGGCCTGTATGCCATGCTGGGCATTTCGTTCTTTATGAGCATCATGTATCCGACCCAATTCTCATTGGCGTTGAAGGACTTGGGCGAGCAGACCAAGAGCGGTTCGGCTTTCCTGGTGATGGCCATCGTAGGCAATGCCTGCCTGCCTCAGTTTACGGCCTATCTGATGCATGTCAATGAGCGTCTGTATCATGTGGCTTACCTGGTGCCCATGGTGAGTTTCCTCTTTTGTGCTTACTATGGATGGAAAGGATATAAAGTAAGAAATTAAATTTAAACGAAGAAAGAAATGAAAGCTGTTCAAATCGTTGAGCCTTCCGAGATGAAGGTTGTAGAAATAGAGCGTCCGGAGCTGCATGCCGGAGAAGTGTTAGTCAGAATCGAATACGTAGGCTTCTGCGGGTCAGACCTGAATACATACTCAGGCCGGAACCCGATGGTGAAGCTACCCGTCATCCCCGGTCACGAGGTGGGGGCGGTGATTGAAGAAACGGGGCCTGGCGTGCCCGAAGGACTGGCCAAGGGCATGAATGTCACCCTGAATCCCTATACCAATTGCGGTAACTGCGCTTCGTGCCGCAACGGGCGTGTCAACGCCTGCGAGCACAACGAGACCTTAGGCGTGCAGCGCAACGGGGTCATGAGCGAATACGCCGTACTGCCGTGGACGAAGGTCATCCCTACGGGCGACATCGCTCCCCGCGAGGCGGCTTTGATAGAGCCGATGAGCGTGGGCTTTCATGCAGTATCACGCGGACAGGTCATCGACAACGACATCGTGGTCGTCATCGGATGCGGCATGGTAGGCATGGGCGCCGTAGTACGGGCCTCCTTGCGCGGAGCCACGGTCATAGCCGTCGACGTGGACGATGAGAAGCTGCTTCTGGCCCGCCGGATGGGAGCAACCTGCGGCATCAACTCGAAGAAGGAAGACGTACGCGAACGGGTACGCCAGCTCACCGAGGGCTTCGGCGCCGATGTCGTGATTGAAGCCGTCGGCAGTCCGGCCACATACGTGACGGCGGTAGACATTGTCAGCTTCACCGGCCGCGTGGTCTGCATCGGCTACGCCAAGAGCGAAATCTCCTTCCAGACGAAACTCTTCGTGCAGAAGGAGTTGGACATCCGCGGCTCACGCAACGCCCTTCCGGCCGACTTCCGTGCCGTCATCCACTACATGCAAAGCGGACGCTGTCCGGCCGGACAGCTCATCACGGCCATTGTCCCCCCCGAAGAGGCTCAGACGGCCATGGAACGGTGGGCCGCCAATCCGGGCAAGGTGTTCAGAATACTAGTAAAGATGCAAAGAGATGTTTGAAAACGCATGCGGACGCAGTCTGAAACGCATGCGGGAGGAGCCGAAAACGCATGCGGGAGCATTTTTAACCGCATGCGGATGCGTTTTCAACGCCATGCGGGTGCGTTTTAAAACGGATAAAAAAGATTGGGAAAAAGAATCATAACGCTTGAAAAAATACATCGAAGAGAATGAAAAAACTACTTTTAGGACTGATGGCCATAGGCCTGTGCGCCCCCTTGCAGGCGCAAGTCACCGAGCGGCCCCGCCCCGCCGAGTGGGCGCAACTGGTGCCCGGAGCACGTTTCATGGACCGCTTCCTCCCCATGCCCGACGGCACGCAGGCACAGCGGCAGGTCTGGGGGACGGACAGTGTGCAGAACCGTTACGTGGACAACGGCATCGAATGCCCCGACCGTTCCTTTTGGGGCGGAAACATCCTCCGCACAGCTGATGGCAAATACCACCTCTACGTCTGCGGCTGGCCCGAGCGCTCGCCCCGCGGACACATGTTTTGGCCCAACTCCACCGTCTTCCATGCCGTAAGCGACCGCCTGCACGGCCCGTTCAAGATACAAAACTCCGTCGGCAAAGGGCACAACCCGGAGGCTTTCCGCCTGGCAGACGGGCGTGTGGTCATATACGTCATCGACGGCTACTATATAGCCGACAAGGAAGACAGCCCCGTGTGGACATACGGGCAGTTCGACTTCGACCCGCGCGACCGCAGGATCATCGAAGGCCTTTCCAACCTCACCTTTGCCCGCCGGCAGGACGGCTCTTATCTGATGGTGTGCCGTGGCGGAGGCGTATGGGTCAGCCGTGACGGCCTTTCGCCCTACCGGCAGCTGACCGACAAGCGTGTCTACCCCGATGTAGACGGCCGTTTCGAAGACCCCGTTGTGTGGCGCGACAGCCTGCAATATCACCTGATTGTGAACGACTGGCTGGGGCGCATCGCCTTCTACCAACGCTCTAAGGACGGGCTGCACTGGGTGACGGAGCAAGGCGAAGCCTACGTCCCCGGCATTTCTTTCCACAAGGACGGTGAAGTGGAGCATTGGTTCAAGTACGAGCGCGCCAAGGTATTCCAGGACGCACAAGGACGAGCCGCACAGATGAACTTCGCCGTGATAGACACCATCAAGTGGGAAGACCTTCCCGGCGACCGCCATTCATCGAAGAACATCTGCATTCCCTTAAATAAAGGCCTGCTCCTCTCCGTGCTGAACGAAGAACCGATTACGCCGAAAACCAAACGGATAGAGGTGCGCATCCAGGCTGAGCCAGACTTCCATCCGCAGACGGACGTCGATATAGAGTCGTTACGTTTCGGCTCGTACACCGAGGTCAACTTCGGACGGGGTTGCAAAGCGGTGAAGACACGCAAGGTGGGGAATGACCTGATCGTAGTATTCGATGGAAAACGCAGCGGCATCACCGCCGATGAGTTCGCTCCGAAACTGATAGGCCGTACCACAGGAGGAGAATTACTCTATGGCTATGCACGCCTGCCCTATGTTGACTACCGGCCGGCCATGCTGTCTGCCCGTCGTCCCCGATACAATAAAGACCGGCAGGCACTGAAGCTACAAGTAGAGAATTTCGGTTTGTCCGCTTCCAGGCCTGCCGAGATAGAAGTCCGCCAGAACGGCAAGACACTGGCACAAGGCGAAGTGCCCGTACTTGCTCCGTACGCCCACGCCGATTTAAGTCTGAAACCGCTCTCATCATTGGCAGCCGACACCATCGCATGCGAGGTCATCATCCGCATGGATGGCAAGGAAATGGAAACCGTGAAGTTTGAATAAGGAATCCGTGGCCGAAAGCTACCAGCTCAGGCCACGTTTCTTCAGATTCTCCTTAGCCTTTTCACTTCCGTTTTGGGCCGCTTTACGATACCATATAATCGCTTCTTTCACATTCTTGGTCACACCCTCACCGTTCTCATACATAGCTCCCAAATCATTTTGGGCGTTAGCATGTCCCTGCACGGCAGCCTTACGGTACCACTCCACGGCTTCCGCATCATCCACAGCCACTCCCCTGCCATAGTCATACATACGTCCCAGATTATACTGAGCTTGTGCGGAACCTTGTTCAGCCGCTTTCCGATACCACCTCACGGCTTCTGCGTCATCTTTCGCTACCCCTTCCCCATTGGCATACATAGCGCCCAAGTTATTCTGGGCACTGGCGTATCCTTGTTCAGCCGCCTTACGGTACCACTTCACGGCCTCAGCGTCATCTTGGGCAACTCCGTCTCCATTGTCATACGCAATACCCAAGTAATACTGAGCTTTGGCAAAGCCCTGTTCGGCCGCCTTCCGATACCATTCCGCTGCTTCCGCATCATCCTCCGCAACTCCTTCACCATTGTCGTACATCACTCCCAGATTAAACTGAGCGTCAACATCCCCCTGATCGGCTGCCTTACGGTACCATTTGATGGCTTCCATATCATCCAGTTCAACTCCCCGGCCGTTATCATATAGGACTCCCAGATTGTATTGTCCGACGGCATTTCCTTGTTCAGCCGCCTTACGGTACCATGCCGCTGCTTCCACATGATCCTGACTCACTCCCCGGCCGGTTTCATACATATACCCTAAGTCACACTGCGCACGGGCATGGTCCTGCCCGGCCGCTTTCCGATACCATTCCACAGCTTCCGCATCATCCTGCGTGACACCTTCTCCGTTGGCATACTTTCCGCCCAATTCATACTGAGCGTCCGCGTCTCCCTGCTCGGCTGCTTTCCGATACCATTTCACCGCTTCCACATCATCCTGAGCGACCCCATTGCCACTTTCATATCTAAGCGCCAGATTATACTGAGCGGCGATATTTCCCGCTTCGGCCGCTTGCCGATACCACTTGATGGCTTCAGCATCGTCTTGTTCCACGCCTTCCCCATTGGCATACATATATCCCAAGTTACATTGCGCGTTCGCATTCCCTTTCTCTGCAGCTTTCTTATATAAAGCCGCAGCGGTTTCATAATCCCTTTCATCGTAGGCTTCCAAAGCCGCATTGTAGATTTCCTCTGCGGTTCCCGAAGAACGTGGAACAACCAGCACAATCATTATTATCAGTACGACAGCCGCCGCCACGCCTATCAAGATTTTCTTCAAGTCGATCGGAAACTTCGGCTTCACTTCCTCTTTGTCCTCACCCGCTGTTCCCGCGTCCTCTGTCCCCGGGACTTTCACATCGACAACCGTCACCTCATCTTCCTCCTCCGGTTGCGGCAGCAAGGCTAAAAATGCGTCCACATCCTTCGGACGACTCGTCTTCCGAAGTTGCATGGATTCACGGATCACCTGACCGAACTGAGGAGAAAGTGTCGCCGGAAAACTCAACTCCGTCTCAAGCAGATCGCTGGCTGTCGGTGGTGTTATGCCAGTCAGCAAATAATACAGCGTCGCCCCCAATGCATAAATATCCGTTTGCGGAGAAAAATCCTTTACACCTCCGGGTGTGTATTGTTCCATGGGTGCATAGCCGTGACTGATCCCCACGGGAGTTGAGCTGGTCTGATTGCCTTCCGCATCGTACTGCTTGGACAGTCCGAAGTCCAGCAAAAACACACGATGGTCCGATCGGCGTACCATGATGTTACTCGGCTTCACATCCAAGTGATTAATATGCCGCTGGTGTACGTACTTCAATGCGGAAGCTACGGCACGAATATAGTGCAGGACTTCTTCCTCCGGCAGAGGCCCCCGTTTCTTTACCAACTGTGACAAAGATTCACCCTCAATGTACTCCATGACATAATAAGCCGTATTGTTCTCCTGAAAGATGTCGTAGATACGGATAATGTGGGGATGATCCAACGCGGCAATCGTCTGAGCTTCTTTCAAGAACTTGGCCATGTAGCGATCCATCACGGCCCGGTTTCCCTCCGTACCCAACGATACGGAAGAAGTATCACCCATGCGAGAACAAAAATCACGCATAAAAAATTCCTTTATCGCGACCTTACGGTTCAAAAGTTTTTGGGTAGCCAGATACGTAATACCGAACCCACCTTGCCCTAATACACGCTCAATGTGGTATTTTCCTCCTTGTAAAGAAGCGCCTGTTGTCAATTGTGCAGAATCCATCTTGTTAATTTTTTATTTCACTGCAATATTCGTCATTTTCATCGACATTTACAACTTATTCGCTAATTTTATTAAGAGCCTGTTTAAATTTTGCTCAGTAACATTCTTATTGCCGCCAGTTTCACCATTTCCTCAGCCGAATCGAAC
>CALUOV010000118.1 GCA_944322275.1 uncultured Bacteroides sp.
ATCGGTCGCTTCTAAGGGAATAATATCAATGGTTTGAACTGCGTCACTTAATGGAAGCGATTGCACCTTTTGCACATGGTTTTCTGACAAATTGATTGTCGGAAAAGTATTTTCCTTTTGCAGATGTTGCTTCTTAGAAGAATTGCATCCCATTAATAAGAAGCTGATAAAAGTTAGAATATATAATAATTTCATGGTATTAATCATTAATCAGAGATTAGGGAACGAAGTTCCTTAATAATGCTTCATTCCCTTTTTCTTTTTAATACTTTGTATTAACTATACAAATGTTTTTATGTTACCAAAATTCGCCATAACCGGTGCCACCACCACCATCTCCTGGATATAATCCTGTAAGGCCACCAATAGTATTAGCACCACCATTGTCTTGGTTACTAGAAGAACCGCGGCAACCACAAAGACAACAATTACCACCGCCCAACAAACGGTTAAGTTCCTTTTCGCTCAGTTCAACCTTGTTCAACTGAGTCAGATTGATTTTCTTAACATTCTTCATAATACAAAAGAATTAAATGAATAATTGATTTTAATTATCTTAATACCGCTAAACGGTCGTTTTTATGCTATAAACTATCAAATACGGCTTGATATTTTTTTGCCACTTCCGCAGGCGTATACCGTTCCCGCAAAATGCGGAAACCGTTTCTTCTCAACCGCTTTTTTTCTTCTTCGTTGTCCCATACCCGAAGCACACAGGCCGCAAGATTCCGGGCGAATTGTTTAGTCGCAGTGCGTTTCCCAATGGAAGCCACACAGGCATTCACTCCGTCACGAAACATACAGCGAACACCAAAACCGTCTGAAGCCACCACGGGAAGCCCGTAAGCCATCATTTCCAAACCGGCGTAGGAACATTGTTCCGTATAAGAGGGAAGAATGCCCACATCCGCCATCCGATACCAGTCGGCCAATTGCTTGGAAGCCACATGCCCGGTCAGCGTAAGATGCGTGACGGCTGTTCCCGCCTGTTCTAAAAAAGCCGGTGCTTGCGCCAATCCTCCGACTATCACCCATCGGCAATCCGGCTCTTCCTTGAGAATTTCCTTGAACGCCTGCAAGAAAGCGAGCGAACCTTTTCCCTTGCTGATGCGTCCCACGCTGAGAATAACCTTTTCTGTATCCGTCAAACCATATTTGCGCCTCAACGCCAATCGTCGGGATGCGGAAAGCAACTTCGGCTTCTTCGAAAGCGCATTCGGAATCACGGCAAGCTTGTCTACGGGAACTTGATAAACCGTCTGTAAAACGGCTTTCGCATCCGGCGACAAACAAATGATTTTATCCACCAATTGGAATTGCTCTTTCTCTTGGGCGAATGCCGCACTTATTTTTTGCCCGCTGGGCTTTGTCGAATTTGTACCCCTAACCATTTTTGAAAATTTACGGCTATCGCCCAAAAGTGGAGTACTCCAAGTAAACTCATGTATCACGCACACATGCTTTGCCAAAGGGAAATAGTCTTTGACAGAACGGATCAGTTTTGCACACGGAATATAATTGTACATAAAGATACAATTTTCGTGGTACTCAATGAAAGGCTCCAAGTGTTCCAACAGACTGCGGTCGCATTCGGAAGGATTCCCCTTGAGGCTTCTGGGAAGCAAAATATAATCTATGCCGTTGCACGTGCAAGGTGTGCATGCTTCCACTTGTGTCTGAAACACAATGACGCACAACTTTATCTCTTCCCACCGAGTGGACAACTTAAACAATTCGTTTAAGTAGGTTCCTACCCCGCATTGGAAAGAACAACTCCGGCTTTCGAACAGATATACATGCTTCATGGCTTCAACAAAGAAAATATAATATGGTGTAGCCTTTTACAAATTGAAGTACCCGAACACATACCCCATTTCCGGATTGGAGATCGTCAGATAATACTGCCCGCTTCCCCATCCGTCTGTCGGAATGATAATCAGGCTCCCGTTTCCTTGCGGTACTTCCATACTATATATTACATTTCCACTTTGGCAATCGGTAATGCAAATGGTAAGGTCGCACGATACGTCTTCGCTCTGAATAGTGAGCATACTATTTTCTATCACAGCGGTGAAAGGAGAGTGGAAACTGCGCGCGGGTTTCTCTATCCATCCGGATGTATCCAACTTTATTTCCTTCTTTGCCTCCTCTGTTGTTGAATCAGTTTGGGATACATGAGCATACCCGATGAAAGGTAATAAGGCCATTACACCTATAAGTATCCACAATCGTTTTACTTTTACTAATGTTTTCATGATATTTGTTGTTAAAATTTATGGGTCAAAATTAAGTAATGTTTTGGATACGGCCAAATTTTTATGGTGGACAAATAAGGGACAAATGCTTCGACATAAACAATTGACTATAAGATGATTAAAAATTCTGATACATGCAAAAGGTGGACATATGGGGGATAACCTTTCAGATTAAAGATCCAAAAGCCAGGAATCGAAGGAAGAGTGATCACAGCTTGAAGTTCCGTCAAAGTAAGCGGTTGCGCGACTTGCTCAATACCAGCATTACGAAGAGTACGCAGACCGACTCGCTACTGACTCCGGATGAAGAGGAGGATGAAGAAGACGGCACCGGAGAAGACGACAATGACGGTGGAGCAACGGACGACCCGTTGGTATAAGTAACTGAGTGATTATTTCGGGATGAGGGTGTGTCGAAATAGACATGATAAAATGACGCCTACATCACACCCTCATCCCATAAAATGGCATATAGAGGTGAGAGACAAAAAGCATCTTATATGCCATTCTTATCATCCGCAGACAGGTGGGACCGCAGTTCATGCTGTCAAGCTGGGGGTAGTAGGGGAAAGCGTAGCGCATAGCGGATTGTCTATTCTATAGGGTTACAGATTATACAATTAGTCTAGTCCTCATAATTACCGTATTTCACTAGTGCTTTAATTTTCTATTCCTTTTTTATACTATTTCATCTATTTCCGAATTCATTAGATTGTTATTTATCGCATAAGCAAAATAAATTCCTTTATAAATTTTGTATAATCATATCATAACATTTTTTCATTTTACTCAGCTTATATTTCTGTTCATAAGTTTTTCTAGCATTATTTGATAGCTGTAAGCATAAATCGTCAGATGTTAATAACTCCATAAGGGTTTTTGCTAAATTATCTACAAAAATATTATCTTTTTTTGTAAAGCAGCCACTTAAAAACAACTACAGTCATACACCGTTATTTTGAGCTTATGATCATCAAAATAGGATTTGAATCCTCCTCTAACCCCGATATAATTTTCTTCAGATTCTCCTTCAGAATTCCCTTCTCGTTGGCTTCAATAAGTTCATCGGCTTCCAATGTCTGAAAAGACAAAATGCTACGGTCAGCCTGCACTTGGTGCACTCCAACGCTTGTTTCCTTTTCCTCAGAAAAGTCATTATTCAATAAAACCGGAGTGAACGTAACATGTTCCTGCTTATCATACATCAGATTCTTTGTACCAAAGCCTTTCATCGTATTCAGGTCAAAATCTTTATCTAGCATGTACAAGAAATAATAGCGGTCGTTTTCCGCTACTAAGCTGAGAAATTTCTTTTTATCCATAGAATGGATGGAGGGCGTTCTTACCAAAGCCGGCCGTAACTGTTGGTCCTCAGTAAAATGGTATATAGTGTCTGATGACATTCTTGTCAAACCCCAATATTGGGGTGTTGCGGTAGTAAGCCCGAATTGTGGAGTAATCGTGGCTTCGCCTTCCATCCAGACCACCGTTTCCGGTTTCTCTATAGGAATCTTTATCTCTTTTACGACATGTCCATCCTTCTTAGAAAGCAGAATGTGGCACGAGTGTTCTTGCTCGATGCCGGGCGAATATCCTTTAAAGGCAATAAGATGTTCTGCGTCATATTCTGCCAAATAAGTGTAGTAACTAGTATCGGCAAACTGAAAGCTCCTTTTAAAGTTGCCGTCTAAGTCGTAGACAAGAATCTTCCGTGCTGTATAGTCAGAAACGAACATTTCATCCGCTTCCTCCGACACGACTATATCGGACAAGCCTGTATATTCCTCTCCGCTTTGCCCCAACCGATTGATTACTTTCAATCCCTTGCCCGTCGATCTGTCAAATATGAAAATGTTGCCATCATTCACATAATTGGTCACCACTATATACTTTTTACTGATGGTTCTTACATTAGCCTGAGTAAGAAAACTGTCTGTGGTTTCCAAGGGTACATATTCCACTTTTGCAAAATCCTGAATGATCAGTTCTTTGGTCGGATAGGACTTGTCCACGTCAATAACTGGAATTTGTTTGTCCATCACTTGCTCTTGACATCCCCATGTGACGAGGGAAAGAGCTAAAAAAATAATAAATTGTATTGTTTTCATATAGAAGAAATAAATATTAGTTTACCGTACATAGATTGGGAGTGCCCAATAAAAATTCATATTCTTTTGCTATCATTTCACTATCGTTTTACGTTTACCAATGTCTTCATGATTTTAGTTGTTTAAAAGTTATGGCTCAAAGTTAGGCGATACTTTTAATACAACCAAAATTTTAGGGGAGACAATTTAGTTTTTTAACCAATTGATTATAAATGAATTGTGCTTTTGGAATAAACAAGAGGTGGACATGTGTCGGACAGCCTTGCAAACTACAAGTCCGAAAGCCAGGAATCGAAGGAGGAACGGGCGCCCCATCCATCTAATCTCTTCTCCAAGTCTTTCTTTAAGCGTGCCTTCTTTTTCTTCACGCTATCAGGCGCGATATGCAAGTATGAGGCGATACGGGCTATAGGAAGTTTCAGTTTTAACAGGCAACACATTTTGATATCCGTTTCACTCAGCTGATAGGTCTGTTCCAGTTTCTCGGCAAACTGATCATAATATTGATTCAGCACTTCTTTGAGTTCGTCCCATTTTTCCGCACTTAAATTCTGCACCGGATCTTCTGTCAATGCCCGAAAAATGGGAGTCTGTTGGATAAGATACGTATTCAGTGTTTTACACCGTTTTCTCAACCGTTCCACCTCCAGCTGATCTCCTGAGGCTATTTGCGATGGGGCCGTGCGTTGAGTCTCCACTTCTTGTTGTAAGATTTGGTTGGTTTGCTCCAGTTGGTGTATTTGCAGCAAAAGGTTATCACGCAACTCCAGCAACTCGTTCTCTTTACTCGCTTCTATTTGTTTGTTCAATTCCGTTATGCAATCTTGTAGGTAAGCGATTTGGCTTTCATTGCTTTGTATCTGAATCTCTTTACTGTGCGCTTCTTCCTGCGCTTTGCGAAGGATCCGTTCCTTTTGGCGCAGCTTCCGTTGGAAAAGATAGATGGATAGGGCCGTTACACACAACACAATGGATAAGAGGGTCAAACTGCGAACCTTTATTTTGTTCTTTTCGATGAGGAGTTTTGATAGTCATATTTGGCCTGAATATCGGCCAACGCCTGACTTTGATTCATGCGATACATGGAATCCAAAAGTTGGCTGAACTGAAAACAATGCTCAGCCGCTTCTTTATACTGTTTTTGCTCCTCATATAACAGATACAAATTTTGATGCGCACTGGCTGTTTGAGACAAGTCGGCGTTTTTGTCATTCAAAATCTTTTCGGTGTAATAAATGGCAGAATCCGGTATGTGGACAGCCTTATATATACCGCTAATAACCGTATTTCCTGCCGCACTCTCTCTCTTTCCAAGTTTTCGGTTTATTGCTATCATCCGTCTCACATAATAAAGAGCGGAATCAGGCATTGTCAATTGTTTATAGAGTCCGGCTAGTTCTCCGCTAATGTTTCCCAAACTTTGGAGATTTTGGGTGAAGTTTAAAGATTCTTTATAATGAGGAACAGCTTTCTTTAAGCTGTCCAAAACCGTATATGCTCTCGCTTTAAGCAATTCAGCTGAACTGATATAGGCAGAATCATTGCACTTCCGTGCATACACGGCGGCTTTATTGCTCATGCTCAAGGCATACTCTCCCAAATCTTGGTACGCATATAAATCCGCCAGACCACTGTATATCAAGTATCCCAAGCGTTCTTCTCCCTCTACCCGTTCCACCTCTTCCGCCGCCAGATGGTAGAAGCGTTGCGCCTCTTCTTCCCGTTGGAGTTCCTTGCAGATGCCCGCCATATAATTATAGGTATAGGCTTTCTGCCGGGCATCGCCATGCCGGTGGAAATACGCATAGGCTGTATTGATCAGGCTGTCTGTCTGGGGAAGGAAGAGCCGGTACTTGGCCTGTGCGGTGAGCAAAGCCCACGTGGCGTGCGCCAGGCGTTGTGATTGGGGAGGCACGGGCATGGATTGCAGCACGCGCAGGGCACTGTCCGGTGCCTGCCACATCAGCCTTTCAGCCTGCACCAACGGTTGGGGCAGGGGAGATGTGTCTTTCCGGCTGCAGGATGTGGCCGACAAACTCAAAGCGAGTACCGTGACGGATACTATATATAATAAGGTATAGCGTTTCAGGATTTTCATCGTGTTGTCTTTTGTCGGCAAAAATAGCGGTTTCCCTACAAAAGCCTTTACTCATTTGGATATTTCTTTTGCTGTATTTCACAGGAGGGTAATTCGTGGACGGATAATGTGACGTTCCAGGTTCCTTGAATGCAAATCCTATTCGTCAGTGTGAAACGGCCTCTCTAAGTTGATTGTCCTTGCGTCCTTAGCAATATAAGATACTTGGGCTTTTATCTTAAGATATTTGGGCATTTATCTTATAATACATGGCCTTTTATCTTGGGATACTTTGCAATCCGGATTTTGTCCATGAAAAAGGGGGGCGAATTACTTTGTCCGTAATCGTCCCCCCTCCTTAGGTTTATTTTAAAGACTCAATCAGAGCTTCGGGCCTGCGGCAACCAGGGCCTTACCGGCTTCGTTGCCTTCGAATTTAGCGAAGTTCTTGATAAAGCGTCCTGCCAGATCCTTGGCTTTCTCTTCCCACTGAGCAGCTTCTGCGTACGTATCACGCGGATCGAGGATCTTCGGATCTACACCCGGCAACTCTGTAGGAACTACGAAGTTGAAGTACGGGATGGTCTTTGTAGGAGCCTTGTCGATAGAACCGTTGAGGATGGCGTCGATGATACCACGTGTGTCGCGGATGGAGATACGCTTTCCGCTACCGTTCCAACCGGTGTTCACCAAGTATGCCTTAGCGCCTACCTTGTTCATCTTCTTAACCAGCTCTTCTGCATACTTGGTCGGGTGCAGGCTCAGGAAAGCGGCACCGAAGCAAGCAGAGAATGTCGGAGTAGGTTCCGTAATACCACGTTCTGTACCGGCCAGCTTAGCGGTGAAACCAGACAGGAAGTAGTATTGGGCTTGCTGATCGTCAAGGATAGATACCGGAGGCAATACACCGAAGGCGTCAGCAGACAGGAAGATGACCTGATGAGCGTGAGGACCTTTGGATACCGGTTTTACGATGTTGTTGATGTGGTAGATAGGATAAGAAACGCGGGTGTTCTCCGTTACGCTCTTATCGGCGAAGTCGATCTTGCCGGCTGCGTCTACGGTTACGTTCTCCAGCAAAGCGTCGCGCTTGATGGCGTTGTAGATATCGGGCTCGCTTTCCTTGTCGAGGTTGATAACCTTGGCATAGCAACCGCCTTCGTAGTTGAATACGCCTTCATCGTCCCAACCGTGTTCGTCGTCACCGATGAGCAGACGTTTCGGATCGGTAGACAAAGTAGTCTTACCTGTGCCGGACAGACCGAAGAAGATAGCAGTGTCAGTACCTTCCATGTTGGTGTTGGCAGAGCAGTGCATGGAAGCGATGCCGCGCAACGGGTTCAGGTAGTTCATGATAGAGAAGATACCCTTCTTCATTTCACCACCATACCAAGTATTCAGGATAAC
>CALUOV010000119.1 GCA_944322275.1 uncultured Bacteroides sp.
AAGGGGCAATCATATTGTAGCCAAAGGTGGGCAAATCCTGTTTGGCCAAAAGGGTCAAAGTCGCGTGGCTTTTCCAGGAGAGGCCGAGCGTGAAGATGTCCGGCGTATGTACGAGTCCGGCATGAGTATAAAGGGCATTATGTCCGCTACCGGGATACGCTCCGAGCAGACTATCTACCGGATTGTGGAGAAACCGAAGTGGAGGAAGAGAAAGGGGTGAATGCGAAAATTAGTATGGGAATAGACTCATCAGCCGACAATTTCTCTTATGCGGACTAATGCCGGCTGATGCATGTGTTGTGGTTGAAGTGACTATTCATCCAAATATTCGTTAAAAATATACTCCAGCAGCTTGTTGTTCGCCTCGTTGATGGGCGTGAAGTCTCGCTTGATGTACATTTCCGTCACCCTCATGGACTGGTCCGTGTGGTTCAGCATGAGGTTTACCGTCCATCGGTCTATGCCTGCCTCGTTGGCGGCTATGGTGGCCATGGAGTGTCGCGCGGAGTAGAATTGAAGTTTTTCAATCCCAAGCTCTTCCCCTATTTCTTTCAGTCCTATGTTGATGGAGCGGTTCAAGTCAGCCATGGAAGAAAAACGTTCCGAGAAGTTAAACACCCGTTCCTTCCCCCTGTATTTTTCCACCAAATCCTTGATGAACGGATGCACCCGTACTACCATCTTCGCCTTGTCATTGCGCCTGTCCTTCGTCTTTGTGCGGAGGTAGGTGATATACTCCCCATCGTATTCTTCGGCGTTGTACAGGTCGGAGGAGTTCATGCCAAGCAGGCAGAAGGACAGCTTGAAGCAATCGAGAGCCAAGTCGCGGCGGCATTGCTTCCCTTTCACAAGCACTCCTGAGTAGGGGAGGGCGAATATGGCACGTATCTGTTCCGTGGTCAGCGCCCGTTTCTCCGCCACGTTCTGCTGTTTAGGCTTATACTTGTGCAGGCTTTGCCTGATGCGTATGATGTCGTTGTCCTCATCGTTGTAATAGTCCCTCGCTTCGTTGAAGAGCTTCATGATGGCGGACGTGTACAGCGAACGGGCGCGCGGCTTGTCAGCCAGCCATTCCTCATACTCCTTCATCTTCTTCACCGTGACCTCGCTGCACAGGATATGCTCACGCCCGAAGAACATGCAGAACGAGTTGACGGCAGCCTGGTAGTTTCTCCATCCCTTCAGGCTTTGATGCTGTAGAATCCATTTCCGGGCAAACCCGGTGAAGTCTATTCCTCCTGCCTCGCTCTTTGGACGCTTTAGGAACTCCATCACCTCGTCAATGTCCATCGGATTTATCTCAAGGAACAGCCCGTTTATTCGCTTCCGGTATTCCCTTATCAAATCCTCGCACCGGTCTATTATCAGCTGGTTCTTTATCTTGAATCCGGAAGTTAGGTCTTTCTTGGTTACATACATGGTCGTGGACAGGTAACGCACCTGCCTGTTGTGCGTGAAGCGGATGAGCACGTTCCATGTCTTGTCCGCACGCTGCCTGTCCTTGAATATTGCTGCTTTGAATGTTGCCATAATCTTTCCTTGCTAAAACATTGCTAAAACATTTTTGGTCTACTTGTAGCCTTAAAACGCTACTTGTAGAGCATTCTTCATCGACATCGTTTTCACGCCGTTTCCGTCACCATGAGCGTAAATCGCTATGTTACAAATAGAAAAAGAGGAGAACCGTTGTCGATTTTCCTCTTTTCTTGCGGGTGGCAGATGGGACTCGAACCCACGACATTCAGAACCACAATCTGACGCTCTAACCAACTGAACTACAGCCACCATGTTAGTGCATTTCTTAAATGCGGTGCAAAGATAGAGATTATATTTGAAACTACAAGCACTTGGGCTGATATTTTTTTATTTTTCGTTGGTTCCTGTTTGTTCATAGATGCCTTTGTTGTGCTGGTTCAAGAGCCGTCTGGCATCTTTCGTGAAGATTTTCAGCTTATTACGGGCTAAGGAAGGAATGCTGTCAGTAGGAAGGGTGACAGGATATAATTCGAAGTTCTGTTTGCCGGTCAGGGAGGGACGGCCGGTCCATACCAGGTTGTAAGTGCAGCTTACTGTCCGGGTGCTTGGGCGAAGGGTACGCATGGGTTGCACTTTCTCTAAGGTGAGGGTCAGCAGGGCGCCTCCGTCTGTGCCGCGGGCACTCATGTTCGAAATGAAATTTCCCAGTGAGTAGGCCAAGATATGCTGGCTACCCCGTAACGTATCGTTGCGCATCTCCATAGGTTGTAATACGTGCGGATGGCTGCCGATGATGTGGTCTACTCCTTGCTTGAATAGCCAGTCAGCCAGTTCGCGTTGGTTGCGGTCGGGGAGTGGCTGATACTCTTGCCCCCAGTGAATGCAAGCTATCAGTACGTCTGGGCGCCAAGCTTGTGCGGTGCGGATGTCCTGTTGTATTTGTTTACGGTCTATGTAGTTCACAAGGGTAGGGGGATGTGAACGGAGACCATTGGTTCCATACGTATAGTTTAGTAATGCGATACGGATGCCTTTTAAAGTGAGCAATAGCGGGTAACGGTGTGCCCGGTCTAATGAGTCACGGTAGGTACCCAAGGAAGGAATGTCCAGCGAATCGAGTTTGTCCAGCGTGCGTACAAGTCCCTTGCTTCCCCGGTCTAAGCAATGGTTGTTGGCGGTGAGCAAAACATCGAATCCTGCGTCACGGATGGCCGTCAGGTATTCATCAGGCGCACTGAAAGCGGGATAGCCCGTATAGGGACGTCCTCCTAACGTTACCTCCAGATTGCCGATGGCAAGGTCGGCCGCTTGGATTTGTTGTCTTACTTGGGCGAAGCAAGGCGCATAATCATAGGAGCCGCTATCCGTGCGGGCTGCATCTATCTGTGCCTTGTGTTGCATCAGGTCGCCCGCAAAGAGTAGCGTCACACGTTGTTGGGCGGATAGGGAAGTGAGCACGAAACCCCATCCGGCCACAACTAGAAATAACAGTCGTTTAATCACTGTACACTGCATGTTTTCCGGCAAGCAGTGTGTTCTTCATCAACGATACGATGGTCATGGGGCCTACACCGCCGGGTACGGGAGTGATGTACGAACATTTGGGAGCCACTTCATCGAACTTCACATCGCCTTTCAGGCGGAAACCGCTCTTGCGGGTAGCGTCGGGTACACGGGTTGTACCTACGTCAATCACTACGGCACCTTCCTTTACCATGTCGGCCGTTACAAACTCCGGTTGCCCCATGGCGGCAATAAGGATGTCCGCCTCGCGGCACTCTTCACGCAACGTCTTGCTGCGGCTGTGGCATACGATCACCGTGGCATCTCCGGGATAACTCTTCTGCATCATCAGCATCGCCATCGGCTTGCCTACAATGTTGCTCCGGCCCAAGATGACACATTTTTTGCCTTGCGTCTCAATGTTATAGCGGCGCAGCAGTTCCATGATGCCGTTGGGTGTGGCGGAGATGTAGCAGGGCAGTCCGATGGACATGCGTCCCACGTTGATAGGATGAAATCCGTCCACATCCTTGCGGTAGTCGATGGTTTCTATCACTTTCTGCTCGGAGATGTGTTTCGGCAGAGGGAGCTGCACGATAAATCCGTCCACGTCCGCATCTTCGTTCAACCGACGTACACAGGCCAGGAGTTCTTCTTCTGTCACATCCTCTTCATAGCGGATAAGGGTGCTTTTGAATCCGCACACTTCGCAGGCTTTCACCTTGTTGGCCACGTAGGTTTCGCTTCCGCCATCGTGACCCACCAACACTGCGGCCAAGTGGGGGCGTTTGCCTCCTGCGGCCACAATTCTTTCCACTTCTTCGGCAATCTCTTTCTTCACTTGTTCGGAGACAGCCTTTCCGTCTATCAATGTCATAGGTCCTTTGTTTTTGGGTTTATATATAATTATGGTGTACAGTTTTTTATCGTTTCATCCGCATCGCCAGCTTGCCGGCTTTGCTTCCCGTCACCATCTTCATCATTTTGCGGGTCTGGTCGAATTGCTTCACAAGGCGGTTCACTTCCTGTATGTTGGTGCCGCTACCCTTGGCGATACGCATCTTTCGCGAACCGTTGAGGACGGAGGGGTTGGTACGTTCTAAGGGAGTCATGGAGTTGATGATGGCCTCAATGCTCTTGAATGCGTTGTCATCAATGTCAATGTCTTTGATGGCTTTGCCCACACCCGGTATCATGGAAGCCAGTTCCTTGAGGTTACCCATCTTCTTGATTTGTTGGATTTGCGCCATAAAATCGTTGAAGTCGAACTGGTTACGTTGGATGCGGCGTTCCAGGCGTTTGGCCTCTTCGGCATCGTATTGTTCCTGAGCACGCTCTACCAAGCTGACAATATCACCCATGCCGAGGATACGGTCGGCCATACGCTCAGGGTGGAATTGGTCGATGGCATCCAGCTTCTCGCCTGTACCGATGAATTTGATGGGTTTGGTCACCACGGTGCGGATAGACAAGGCGGCTCCGCCTCGGGTGTCACCATCGAGCTTGGTCAGTACCACGCCCGTGAAATCCAACCGGTCGTTAAATTCTTTGGCTGTGTTTACGGCATCCTGTCCGGTCATGGAGTCTACCACAAAGAGGATTTCGTTCGGATTTACCGCAGCCTTGATGCGTGCTATCTCATCCATCATCTGCTCGTCAATGGCCAAACGGCCGGCGGTATCGATGATGACTGTATCCAGTGCCTTGGCTTTAGCCTCTTGAATGGCATTTTGGGCGATGCGGACAGGGTCTTTTGAGTCGGGCTCGCTATACATGGGCACATTAATCTGTTCGGCCAGTACGCGCAGCTGTTCGATGGCGGCGGGACGATATACGTCACAGGCTACCAACAAGGGCCGGCGGTTCTTTTTCGTCTTGAGCATACGTGCCAGTTTGCCACTGAAAGTGGTCTTACCCGAACCTTGCAGACCGGACATCAGGATGACGGTAGGACGTGCCGTGAGGTCTATCTCGGCAGTTTCCCCCCCCATCAGACGGGCCAGTTCATCGTGTACTATTTTCACCATCAGCTGGCCGGGCTTCACGGCGGTCAGCACGTTTTGTCCCAGCGCCTTTTCCTTTACGCTGTCGGTAAATTGCTTGGCTACTTTATAGTTGACATCGGCTTCCAGCAAAGCTTTGCGCACGTCTTTCAGCGTTTCCGCCACGTTGATTTCGGTGATTTTTCCTTCACCTTTCAGTATCTTGAACGACCGTTCGAGCCGTTCGCTTAGGTTGTCGAACATAGATATATGTTGTTTTGATGGTTATTCCTCTCTTTTTGAGGGGACAAAGATACTAAAAACTATGGAATAATTGCTTGAAATGTGCAGATTAACGCAATAGGAATTGATAATTAGGGAGTTGGAAGAAATTTGCAGCTTTCAATAGAATAGAATTAAAAAAAGAGCAGAACAATTCACGTTATTTATTGCTTTTCCGTCAGATACTTCCAATAACGCATAGGCATGTCTTGTCGTTGTTTGCGCGGATTCATACGCTCTTTGATGCAGATGGCTTTGAAATAGGTTTGCCATAGTTGCTGGAAGAATTTCTCATCCTTATCCATCAGGCTCTCGTCCAATAAGCCGGTTACGAGATGCGATTCACGAGCGTCTTCTTGAAAAGTGACGCGTCTGATCTCCTTCAGGTCGTAATAGAAACCATACGCTCGTCCTATGTCATAGAGCAGCCACCGTTGGTCACCGAAGCGGTCTTGGAAATGTTCTATGACTAAAGGCAGTGCGTTTTTTTCCGGTTCTACCGCTGCAAAATAAGTTCCGTCTACCGCCTTTTGGAAACGTATAAACTGCATCAGACGGTGCCGTTCTCCGTTTACCCGCTTCCACATGCGCCATATCTCCAATACGTCCGGGTCTGCGAAATCTGTCTCGATGGAATGGGAAGCATCTATTGCCTTGCGGATATAGCGGAATAGCAGCATTGGTGTTTCTGGTTCTTCGGCCAACCAACATTGGGTCACGCATTGCAACGCTCGTGCCGAGAGTTTCTTTTGTAAGCCGCGCCATATACGTCCCGATTTTACCTCATCGGTTACTACAGTCAGAAATTCATCATAAAACATAGGAAGCGGCTCGCCTTCTACCACCAATTGGTCGGGAAACGAGTGGCGGGCGTAAGCGTCAAAAACAGAAGTGAGTAACCCCTCAAATGTATTGTCAAATTGGAATATCGTCATGGCTCTTCGAAAACAAGTTGTAATTGGCGTTCATCCTCGCTCTTAGTTTTTTTTGATGTAAGCAGGAGGCGTACTCCTTGGGGAGTCAGTTCGTGAACGGTACGTATGGGGAGTTCGTTGCAGGTGATGAAATAGCGTGCCTTCTTCATCACGATTCCGATCTTTTTCAATTCGTACATGCCTAACCGTGAGAAACGGCGTGAAGCTACAATCAAACGGGCAGACTTTACCCCGATGCCCGGCACCCGGAGCAGCAATTCATAATCAGCCTTGTTGATGTCTACCGGAAATTGCTCGGGATGGCGCAACGCCCATGCCAGTTTGGGGTCTACCTCTAAGTCTAGATTCGGGTAAGCGTCATCTACAATTTCTTCCACTTTGAATTGATAGAACCGGAGCAGCCAGTCAGCCTGATAGAGGCGGTTTTCGCGCACTAAAGGCGGCTGCTTCAAGGCGGGAAGACGCTTGTCATATGTATTTACGGCAATGTATCCTGAATAGTATACCCGCCGCATGGTTGCCCGTTTGTAAAGAGCTGATGACAAGAAAAGAATATCTTTATCAGTCTCCGGTGTGGCGCCTACTATCATTTGCGTGCTTTGTCCGGCCGGAGCAAAGCGGGGTGCATGACGGAACTTGTTCCGCTCTTCCCGGTTCTCCAGCACGCCTTGTTGGATATAATGCATTGGGGCAAATACGCTTTGGTGGTCTTTTTCAGGAGCCAGGCGCTTCAGATTCTCTTCTTTGGGAATCTCTATATTCACGCTCAAGCGGTCGGCATACAGCCCGGCTTCGTGCACCAGCTCTTGTGAAGCGCCGGGAATACTCTTCAGATGAATGTAGCCGTTGAACCGATGTATCGTTCGCAAGTCTTTAGCCACTCGTACCAACCGCTCCATCGTATAGTCCGGATTGCGCACCACACCGCTGCTTAAGAAAAGTCCTTCAATGTAGTTGCGTCGATAGAACTCCATGGTCAGCTCTACCAATTCACTTACCGACAGCGTGGCGCGCGGTATGTCATTGCTTCTTCGGTTGATGCAGTAGGCACAATCGTAGATGCAATAGTTGGTAAGCATCACTTTGAGTAACGAGATGCATCGGCCATCGTCAGCGAAACTATGGCAAATACCTATGCCCCCCACTGCGTTGCCTACCATGCCGGCCTTGCCGCGGCGCACCGTGCCACTGGACGAGCACGACACATCGTATTTGGCCGATTCGGTCAGTATTTTCAGTTTCTGAAGCACATTCTCGTTCATATCATCAAAAAACAGTTTATGTTTGAAAAACTCAAACCGTATCCGTCCTTTCTTGTTATAGGGGTCTGATGCAGATAAAAACACTTCCCCGTCCCGATAGACGAGGAAGTGCCTGAAACCAGATAAAAATGAAACTTATTTGTTCCCTTGCTCCAACTGCAGCGTCTTGGTGGGTTGGTCGCATACTTCAGTAGGACCGAAGTATTGGATAGGACCCGGATAAACATAGTCCGTTTCCTTTGCCCATTGGTCACGATGGGCGGCAAACATCTTGAAGGGCGCGCCATCCAGTTTCACCAATGCTTTCTGGATAACCGTATTCTTCTCGCCATGACGACGCTCCATGTTCATC
>CALUOV010000120.1 GCA_944322275.1 uncultured Bacteroides sp.
TTGGGCAGCTCGTCCACAAACTCAATCACACGCGGATATTTATAAGGAGCGGTAACCCGCTTCACGTGGTTCTGCAACTCCTTGATGAGGGCATCACCGGCCTTGTCCTTGTATGCCTTGGAAAGGACGATGGTGGCTTTGACCACTTGCCCGCGTATCTCATCAGGTACTCCGGTGATGGCACACTCCACCACGGCTGGATGGGTCATCAATGCGCTCTCTACTTCGAAAGGCCCGATGCGGTAGCCCGAACTCTTGATGACATCATCGGCACGGCCTACGAACCACAGGTAACCGTCCTCGTCTTTCCAAGCTACATCGCCCGTGTAGTAAACTCCGTCATGCCAAGCCTCGCGGGTGCGTTCGGCATCGCGGTAGTATTCTTTGAAGAGCCCCAACGGCTTGCCCTTGTCGGTGCGGATAACGATTTGTCCTTGCTCACCGGCTTCCACGGAACGGCCTTCATGGTCTACCAGGTCTACATCGTATTGCGGGTTGGGAAGCCCCATGCTTCCGGGCTTCGGCTCCATCCAAGGCATGGTGGCTACGGTCAGGGTGGTTTCCGTCTGCCCGAAGCCTTCCATCAGTTTGATGCCTGTCAGTTTCTTGAAGGTGTCGAACACGGCGGGGTTGAGCGCTTCGCCGGCAATGGTGCAATACTTCAAGGCACTGAGGTCGTACTTGGTCAAGTCTTCGTGGATGAGGAAGCGGAAGATGGTCGGCGGTGCGCAAAGCGAAGTGACGTGATAGTCCTGTATCTTCTGCAAGATGTCGGCCGGCGTAAACTTCTCGTGGTCATAAACGAAGATGTTGGCTCCGGCTATCCATTGGCCATAGAGCTTGCCCCATACGGCTTTGCCCCAGCCCGTATCGGCAATGGTGAGGTGCAGGCTCTGTTCCGTCAGGTTGTGCCAGAAGCAACCCGTAACGATGTGACCCAAAGGATAGGTAAAGTCGTGTGCCACCATCTTGGGCTCACCCGTAGTGCCGCTGGTGAAGTACATCAGAGAGATGTCATCGTTCGTATTGGGATGTTCGGGACGGACAAAGGCGGGAGCCGACTCAATGCCTTTATGGAAGTCCAAATAGCCGTCGGGCACTTCCGGACCTACGCTAATGAGGGTGTGCACGCTGGGCGACTCCGGCAAGGCGGCGGTGATGTGGTCGGTGATGACCGTCTCACCCGCACAGACTATCATCTTAATGTCCGCGGCGTTGCAGCGGTAGACGATGTCTTTTTTCGTCAACAGGTGGGTGGCGGGGATAACCACGGCTCCCAGTTTGTGCAAAGCAATGATGCTGAACCAAAACTCCACACGGCGTTTCAGGATGAGCATCACCATGTCGCCATGTCCGATGCCGAGCGATTGGAAGTAACAAGCCGTCTGGTCCGTATAATGCTTCATGTCGGCAAAGGTGTATTGACGATGTTCGCCCTTGTCGTTCGTCCAGAGCAAGGCAGGCTTGTCGGGCTGCTCGGCGGCCCAGGCGTCTACTACGTCATAGCCGAAGTTGAAGTTCTCCGGCACTTGTATATCCAAATGGTCTATAAAGTCTTGTTGCGATGTAAATGTAGTTTGTTTCAGAAATCTTTCTATCATAACCTTAGTTTTAATGAAGAATTAAGAATGAAGAGTGAAGAATTATAGGTGAATGAACCGTTGTCTGTCATTCCTAATTCTTCGTTCTTCATTCTTCATTTATAAAATGATTGCCAGGAACTTCACGGTCTTATCGTCCAACGCCTTCATGCCGTGGGGCAACTTGGAGTTGAAGTAGATGCTGTCTCCCGGATTCAGAATAAGTTCTTTTCCACCGATGCTCAACAGCAAGCGTCCTTCGATGACGAGGTTGAACTCTTGCCCGGCATGGGTGTTGTAGTGCATGGGGCGTTCGCCCGGCTCTACGGTCACAATGAAAGGGTCGGCCTTACGGTCCTTGAAGCCTGCGGCCAGGGATTGATACTTGTACACTTTCGTACGCTCCACACTGATGCCCTTACCGGCACGGGTCAGGAAATAAGTGCTCATCTTGGGCTCTTCGCCAAACATCAAGGCATCCAATGCAATGCCGTAATGACGGGCTATCTGCTGCAACATGCTGACACTGATGTCATTCTCGCCGCTTTCGGCGCGTTCATACTCTTTCTGGTCGATGCCGCAATCAATGGCGATGTCGGCAGGGGTCAGTTCCATGGCGTCGCGCAGTCCGCGCAGGCGCTCGGCTATTTGTCTGATTTGTTCGTCCACGTTGGTAATGGTTAATGGTTAATGATCAATACATACACGCCTTCATGGCATTGATGATGGCCGAGGGGAAGCCGTCATGGTCCAGCTGGTTGATGCCGCGGATGGTGTATCCGCCGGGCGTACATACGGCTTCTATCTCCTGGGCCGGGTTGGCTTCGGGAGACTCCAGCAGCAGGGCGGCGCCCTTCAGCGTCTGTGCCACCAGCGCCTTGCCGTCGGCTGGACGGACGCCCAGTTCGATACCTGCCTGTACACAAGCCTGCACGTACTTCATCACATAGGCGATGCCGCAGGAACACAGGGCGGTGGCGGCGGCTATCTGCTTCTCCTCTATATAGATGGTCTTGCCCATCTCGTCCAGCATTTCGGTCAGCACCCGGTGCTGCTCGTCTGTCGTGTTGCGTTCGGCAATGAGGGTCATGCTCTGCAAGACGCGGATAGCCGTGTTGGGCACGATGCGGAACATCGCCATGTCCTTGTCGGGCACGTAGTGAGCCAGTTCCTCGAAGGTGACGGCGGCGGCCACGGACACCAGCACCTGGCTCTTGCGCAACTTCAGGGCACGGAGCACGGATTTCACCAGCCAAGGCTTCACGGCCAGGTAGATGTAATCGGCGCCGGTGACAGCCTCCTGATTGTCGTTCGTGACGTTCATGTCGGGAAATTCCTCTTTCAGTCGGTCCAGTTTGGACTGCGAAGGATTGGATACATAAATATCCTTTGTATCAATGGTCTGACCCAAGGCCAGTCCGCGTGCGATGGCGCCTCCCATGTTTCCTGCGCCGATGATTGCAATCTTCATGACTGATGTATGTTTTGGTTTTCCGGCAAAAGTAAGACTTTTCGCAAAAAAATGCAAGGAATTCCGTATATTTGCCTGCAAAAAGAAACACTGATTATGGAAGAAGAATTGGATTATAATTGCGTGCCCAATACTTATACGCATTGTTTTAATACGGATTGTCCGCGTGCAGGTGAGTGTTTACGGCAGATGGTGGCTCGTCACGTATCGGCAGAAGTGTGGCAAATCCGTGTGGTTAACCCCTTGGCTTATCCTGCCAAAGGAACCGATTGCCCGATGTTTCACCCGATAAAAGTCATTAAGATGGCTTGGGGAATGCGGCAGGCCATCCACCGTATGAGCTACGAGGACGGCGAGAAAATGAAGAAATGGCTCAACCGTTATTATCCCCGCATGACTCTTTCGCGCGTCATGAACCACAAGCGGGGTATTCCTCCTTCTGAACAGAACGCCATCATCCGTGCTTTTCGTTCGTTTGGAATGAAGGATGAAAACGTTTTCGACAAGGTGACCTATACGTACGAATGGAGTCGCAGATAAAATCTGCGCGCTTCTGTTCTCCCTTTCACACCCTGTAATGCTAAAGGTGTGAAGCCTTCACAGTGCTGATGTGAAGGCTTCACAGTAAGGATGTTACACCTTCACAGTAGTACTGTGAAAGCTTCACACTCGTAGTGTGATGGTGTGTTACTGCTGAGTTATTCCGAATTATGTCTAATCTTTCTCCGACAATGCAGGAGATTTGTCGGATTATTGTGTATATTTGCACGTGCTTTCCCGTGCAGACTGCGGGAAGAAAACTTGAATGAATATGATATAAACTGATAACTGACATATTAACAAAGAAGCATTAGCTATTATTTCGCGTTTAGCCAAGAGCCTCGGAAACTTATTGGAAATAAACAACAGAAATAATATCTGAAAAGGCATCGGTGTGGATTCCTTTTATCCAATGATTAATGCAATGCTTGCACCTCATGGGTGTGAGTGTTTCTTATTATTGGATAGAGGTTTCCATTCCGAGGCCGCCTCTTAGCTAAACGCAATAAGAAAGCTCACACTTTTTTGTTGCGTTATGGCGATTGATAGACTATGCTCGCAAACCATCAATCGCCATGGCCGGAAACAAAAACCTGCAGGCCGCCAACAAGGCCAAGAAAGACGAGTTCTACACGCAATTATGTGACATCGAAAACGAACTCCGTCACTACCGTGAACACTTTCGGGGGAAGACTGTCCTCTGCAACTGCGACGACCCCCGCGTCAGCAACTTCTTCCATTACTTTGCTTACAGTTTCGAGCAATTGGGGCTGAAACGCCTCATCACCACCTGCTACAAGAACCAAAGTCCCGACCTCTTCAGCCGCAACGACTGCGAACAGGCCATCTACCTCATCTACGAAGGCGACCGAAACGGCAACCGTGTGCCCGACCCTGAGGAGATTGGCATACGCCCCTTGCGGGGTGACGGCGATTTCCGTAGCCCCGAATGCATCGAACTGCTCAAGCAGGCGGACATCGTGGTGACCAATCCACCGTTTTCGCTCTTCCGCGAGTATGTGGGGCAACTGGTGAAATATGAAAAGAAGTTCTTGATTATCGGAAACATGAATGCTATCACCTATAAGGATTGCTTCAAATTGATAAAAGAAAACAAAATGTGGCTCGGTGCCAGCATACACAGCGGTGACCGGGAGTTTGGTGTGCCACAGGATTACCCGTTACATGCGGCTGGTTGCCGTATTGATGAGAAAGGAAACAAGTTTATCCGCGTGAAAGGCGTGCGTTGGTTTACGAACTTGGATTATAAGGAGCGCCATGAGGATATTGTCCTTTATAAAAAATATACCCCAGAAGAATATCCTAAGTATGACAACTATGATGCCATTAATGTCAACAAGGCTTTGGAGATTCCTTGTGATTATGACGGGGTGATTGGCGTGCCTATTACATTTCTTGATAAATATAATCCGGAGCAGTTCGAGATTGTCAAGTTTCGTAAAGGTAATGATGAAAAGGACTTAGCTATAAACGGCAAGTGTCCCTACTTTCGTATTCTTATTCGTCGTAAACAATAAGTTCTATATATTATGGAAATAAAACTCAAAGAAATCACCATCCGCGAACTGACGGAAGGTTATCAAGACAATGCCGAAGGCGGTGTGCGGGGCTACGGCGGCCTGTTGGACATCCGTCCGCCCTACCAGCGTGAGTTTGTCTATAATGAAAAACAGCGTGACGCGGTGATAGATACCGTGATGAAGAAGTTTCCTCTGAACGTGATGTATTGGGCGGTGCGCGACGATGGCACCTATGAGGTCATTGACGGACAACAGCGCACCATTTCCATCTGCCAGTACGTGGCAGGTGACTTCTCTTATTCTAAAACAGGGTATGCCTTCTATAACCTGCTGGAGCATGAGCAAAAGGAGCTTCTGGACTATCGCCTGATGGTTTACCTGTGCAGCGGCACCGCCCGCGAGAAGCTGGACTGGTTCGAGACCATCAACATCGCCGGGGCGGAACTGACCAAGCAGGAACTGCGCAACGCTGTATTCTCCGGTCCGTGGGTAAGCGATGCCAAAAGGTATTTCAGCCGCAACAACTGTCCGGCCAAAGGGCTGGCAAGCGGTTATGTCAGCGGCTCCCCTATCCGGCAGGACTATCTGGAGACTGCCATCCGCTGGATAGCCAACGCACGGACGGACGAGGAAATCCGCAAATACATGAGTGACCACCATGGCGATGCCAACGCCCTGGCTCTGTGGACCTATTTCCAAAGCGTCATCACGTGGGTACAAGGTACGTTCGTCAAGAAACGCGAGAAGTTTATGAAGAGTGTGAATTGGGGTGAGCTATACAATGCGTACAAAGACCAAGTGTATGACACCGCTCAGTTGGAGGAGAAAACTGTCCACTTGATGATGGATGATGACGTCACCAACAAAAGCGGCATTTATCCATATCTATTGACGGGCGATGAGCGCACCCTCTCCATTCGCACTTTTACTCCCGCCATGGCCTATGCCGCTTATGAACGTCAACAAGGCATCTGTCCCCGTTGCGGTAGGCATTTCGAGTTCGAAGCCATGGAGGCAGACCATATTACGCCTTGGCATGCCGGCGGTCGCACCGTGGCTGATAATTGCCAAATGCTCTGCCGCGACTGTAACCGCCGCAAGTCCGGCAAGTAGACAAACAGCCCCGCCGGGAGTGGTTGGCTCGGCCGGCGGGGCTTCAAACGTTAAAGTAAGTCTTTCGGTTATTCCATTTGTTCCTTTAAATCATCAGGATTGCGGCTGGTATGCCAAAAGGTGGTTGTTATAGCAGTTTTCCATCTCCTCTTCGGTGAGGTATTCCCCCGCTCAAAGCGCTCTTCCGAGGCCTTCAGTAAGTCTTTGGCTTCGTTGACGCTCATTTGTCCCGGCACCGTTTGCCTTGACTCGCGGGCGGATTCTATCAGTTTCTCGGCCAGCCAGGTTTTGTTGTCCGCGCTCAGTTGGAGCGATTGCAGGAAATCGAACAGGGCATCTAATGATATACTCGCTTTCATCGTGTTGGGTATTATGGTTCAACAGGGACAAAGGTACATATTTAAATGAGAACTTAAAAGATAAAAGGATGAAGATTTCATCGTGTTTCTTCATCCTTTTATCAAGTGTCACAGCACCTTCGACAGCCGTTCGAGGAACTGGTCGGCCTCGTCCATCGCGAGGCACAGGGGCGGAAGCAGGCGGATGACGTTCGTGCCGCTGACGCCTGTAAATACCTTCTGCTCGTGCAGCAGGCGCGAGCGCAGCTCCTTGATGGGGCTGTCGAACTCGATGCCTATCATGAGGCCTTGGCCGCGCACTTCCTTCAGCCCGGGCAGTTTCTTCAGTTCGTCCAGCAGATAGTTGCCCACGATAGCGGCATTCTCCATCAGTCCTTCGCCCTCGATGACGTCGAGCACGGCCAAGGCTGCCGCACAGGCCAGGTGGTTGCCGCCGAACGTGGTGCCCAGCTGTCCGTAGACGGGCGCGAACATCGGGCTGATGAGCACGCCGCCCATGGGGAAGCCGTTGCCGATGCCCTTGGCCACGGTGATGATGTCCGGACGGATGCCGGTGTATTGGTGGGCGAAGAAGCGGCCGCTGCGTCCGTATCCGCTCTGTATTTCGTCGAGGATGAGCACGGTGCCCGTCCGCGTACACTCCTCACGCAAGGCCTGCATGAATGACGGGTCGGGCACGCGGATGCCGCCAATGCCCTGTATGCCTTCGATGATGACGGCGCAGACATCGCCCTTGCGCAGTTCGGCCTGCATGGCTTCCGTGTCGTTCAGAGGCAGGTAGGTGGTATGCCCGTTGTCGTTGATGGGGGCGATGATTTTGGGGTTGTCCGTCACTTCCACCGCCAGCGAGGTGCGCCCGTGGAAGGCTTTGCCGAAGGAGACCACCCGTGTCCGTCCGTTATGGAACGAGGCCAGCTTCAGCGCGTTCTCGTTGGCTTCGGCGCCGCTGTTGATGAGGAAGAGCTGATAGTCGTCATAGCCGCAGACTTTGCCCAAGCGTTCGGCCAGCTTCCGCTGTAGTTTGTTGATGACGGAGTTGGAGTAGAACCCCAGCTGCGCCACTTGCTTACTGATCATCTCCACATAATGCGGATGGCTGTGGCCGATGGAGATGACGGCGTGTCCGCCGTAAAGGTCGAGGTACTCGGTGCCTTGCTCGTCCCAGACGTGGCAGGCCTTACC
>CALUOV010000121.1 GCA_944322275.1 uncultured Bacteroides sp.
CTCTTCGTCTTGGACTTGAACCAAGGACCCTCTGATTAACAGTCAGATGCTCTAACCGACTGAGCTAACGAAGAATATTGTTTTTTTTCTCAAATGCGGTGCAAAAGTAATAGGATATTTTGAAATATGCAATATCTTTGCAGAAAAAAATCGAAGAAAAGAGAAAATAATTGCTTTGAGGCATTTTCCAGAGGGAATTACTTCGCGAAAAAGTCCTCTTTGCGAGAGATGAATACATTAATTATATTATAAAAGACGAAATGAAAGGATTGGTAAGATTGCGCTGGATGACTCTTGCGGGAGTGGTATTGGCGGCGATAGGCATTCTGTTGGGTTTTGAACGTGGAGACGACCACGACTTTAAGTTAGCCAAAAATATGGATATATTCAACTCCGTGATGAAAGAGTTGGATATGTTTTACGTAGACACGATTGATGCGGATAAAGTGGTGCGTCAAGGCATAGACGCCATGTTGTACAGCCTCGATCCATACACGAACTATTTTCCGGAGGACGACCAAAGTGAATTGGAGCAGATGCTGAAGAATACTTATGGAGGCATCGGCTCTATCATTACATGGAATGCAAAGTTGAAGCGCTCGATGATAGGCGAACCTTATGAGGGGATGCCGGCCGACAAGGCGGGACTGAAGGCTGGCGACATCCTGATGGCCATAGACGGACAAGACTTGGCTGGGAAAAACAACCAGCAAATCAGTGAGATGTTGCGTGGACAGGCAGGAACCAGCTTTAAGTTGAAAGTGCAACGCCCCGGTGTAGACGCACCTATGGAGTTCGAGCTTGTGCGGCGTCCCATTGAATTGCCCATCATTCCCTATTATGCAAAGTTGGAGAATCAAATCGGCTACATCAACCTGAGCACCTTCTCAGGTTCTCCGGCCAAGGAGTTCAAACAGGCGTTATTGGATTTGAAGAAACAGGGCATTAGCTCCTTGATTATAGATTTGCGCAACAATGGCGGAGGCTTGTTGGATGAAGCTGTGGATATTGCGAATTATTTTCTTCCACGAGGAAAGACTTTGGTTACCACTCGCGGAAAGCTGAAGCAGGCCGGCATGACTTACAAAACGTTGCGCGAGCCGATAGACCTCGATATTCCTTTGGCCGTTTTGGTCAATAGCAACACGGCATCGGCCTCGGAAATTTTGGCCGGCTCCTTCCAAGACCTTGACCGGGCGGTCATCGTAGGCAATCGCACTTATGGCAAGGGTTTAGTGCAAACTACCCGTCCGTTGCCCTTTGGCGGCACCATGAAGCTGACTACGGCTAAGTATTACATTCCTAGCGGACGTTGTGTGCAAGCCATCGACTATCAGCACCGTAACGAAGACGGAAGCGTAGGACGCATACCAGACAGCTTGACTACAGTATTTCACACAGCCGCCGGACGCATTGTGCGTGATGGAGGAGGGGTGACGCCAGACATCGTGGTGAAACAAGAAAAACTTCCCAATATTCTCTTTTATTTGGTCAATGACAATCTGATATTCGACTATGCCACCCAATATTGTTTAAAGCATGACACCATCGCCTCACCATACGATTTTAAAATTACGGATGAGGATTATGCTGAGTTTATTGAAATGGTGAAAGAGTCGGACTTTAAATACGACCAGCAAACGGAGAAAATGCTGAAAAACCTGAAAGAGATGGCCGAGTTTGAAGGATATTTAAAGGATGCCTCAGCCGAGTTTGACGCTTTGGAAAAGAAACTGAAACACAATTTAGAGCATGACTTGACTTATTTTGCAAAAGACATCAAGACCATGCTTGCCATTGAAATCGTCAAGCGCTACTATTATCAGCGTGGAGGCATCATCGAGCAACTGAAGGATGACCCGGACTTGGAGAAGGCAAAGGAAATCCTTACGGATGTTGTAAAATACAAAAAAATGCTTAGCGCTCCGAAAGACACTCTCTATGCGGCCACTAGCGCTTCTACAAATTTCCAAATAAAATAGCCGCAAAGAACGCATTTGACGAATGTGCCTAAAAGGAAGCCGAGCAAAGAACCGAGACCGGAGCGCAAAGCGTCTTTTGTCTCGCGTCCGCCCAGCAATTCACCGATAAAGGCACCCAGGAAGGGTCCAAGAATAATCCCCCAGGGCATAAACAATAATCCAACGAGGGTGCCGGCCAGGCATCCTCGTTCGCCCCAGCGGCTTCCGCCGCTATACTTGGCTCCTAGTAAGGGGACAAAATAGTCAAGTATCTGAACAATAACGACAAGGACAAGCCATGTCACTAATTCCGTAGCAGTGAATTGAGCCCGTTCGGTAAAATGCAAAAGCAGTATGCCTCCATAAACTAGTGGAGGGCCAGGCAAGGCGGGCAGAATGCAGCCTGCCAGCCCTATTAATAAACAGAGAGAACCGAGAATGATTAACAATATGTCGGCCATAATTTTATACCTTTAGTTTATGAAGCAAAGATAACTGCTTTTTTTTATTTTCTATGATAAGGCAGGAGGAAACCTCTCAATGTATTCCATTTTGTTTCATTGGGTGGAAACGATTGTCTTGCTTAAATGAAACATATCATCTCCTTAGGAGAAAAATCAGGCGACATTTTCTTTATTCAAGCCTCCGTGTAATCTCGCACGGATTCCTTCGTCCAACCAAGGCGATTCCTCCGTCCAGACATGACTGCGCCAACGTCCAGCCAAGGCGATGCCAGCATCGTCCGAAGGTGGCGGTACAGCTGCCACTTTGTTTTCCAGCCTCGCACACTCGTCAGCTGTGAGTGAGAAGTTCAAGGCGTGCAGGTTTTCTTCGAGATGCGACAGTTTAGTCGTACCGGGAATGGGGATTATCTAGGCGGCTGCAGTAGTCAATTGGGGACAAACTGTGCCGAAGTCATGCCATACTCCCGTCCGAACCGTTGTTGCACATTGATGATACGGTAATTTGCCCACATGGCTTCGGAAGTGAAACGGGGCAACGTGTGGCGGTTGTCGTTGCCCGTGTCGAACAGTGTCACACCTTTGTCGTTTGGCTCAATTTGTTTTGCTGCTAGTCTCAAAATGATTTGTCTTTTTTGCCCTACCTTAAGACTCTCATGCGAACTTGATTGTCCAGTCTTCGGATTTGCATTGTCTTTGCAAAGATGACAGACCTATGCCAAAAAATCAAATAGTTATTCCGATATTCCGGTGGAAAACATTACCTTTGTCTGCAAAATATGGAATTATAAAAACAATCGAATATGGAAAATCAAAGACCGTTGATATTAGTTTCCAACGATGACGGTATCGTTGCGAAAGGTTTAAGCGAATTAATAAAGTTTCTTCGCCCGTTGGGCGAGGTCGTAGTGATGACTCCGGATGGTCCCCGCTCGGGCATGAGTTGTGCGCTGACTACGCATGAGCCCATTCATTACCAATTAGTGCGTAAAGATGTGGGACTTACGGTTTACAGATGTTCGGGCACGCCAACAGATTGTATAAAATTGGCTTTTGCTACTGTGCTCGACCGTAAACCGGACCTCGTAGTGGGTGGCATTAATCATGGAGATAATTCGGCAACCAATGTACATTATTCCGGGACGATGGGAGTGGTTATTGAAGGTTGCTTGAAAGGTATTCCATCCATAGGTTTCTCTCTGTGCAGCCATCAGGCGGATGCTGATTTTACGGCTGCAGGTCCGTATGTACGTGATATCGTTCACAAGGTATTGGAGAATGGCCTTCCTCCATTGACTTGTCTGAACGTAAACTTCCCCGACACGCAAGATCTGAAAGGTGTTAAGATTTGCCAGCAGGCTAAAGGCCAATGGATAAACGAATGGGAGAATTTTGCACATCGAGGCGATTCTCATTATTATTGGTTGACCGGTGAGTTTGAAGATTCTGATGTCGATAATGAAAAAAACGATCATTGGGCATTAGCCAACGGTTATGTGGCCATTACTCCTACTACGGTTGACGTTACCGCTTACGGATTGATCGATAAATTGAATGCTTGGTTTTCGGGTGAATGAAGTATTATCTGGTAGTTGGTGAAGCCTCAGGCGATTTGCATGCTTCGCATCTGATGGCGGCTTTAGCCAAACAAGACCCGCAAGCTGACTTCCGATATTTCGGAGGGGATCTGATGGCGTCAGTAGGAGGCACGTTAGTGAAACACTATCGGGACATAGCCTATATGGGCTTTGTTCCGGTGTTGCTCCACCTACGCACTATCTTTACCAGCATGTCATTTTGCAAGGAAGACATTGTGGCATGGGGGCCTGATGTTCTTATATTGGTGGATTATCCCGGCTTCAACCTGAAGATTGCACGATATATTCATGCTCATACGAATATCCCTGTTTATTACTATATCTCGCCTAAAATATGGGCTTGGAAAGAATTCCGCATTAAAAATATTAAGCGTGATGTGGATCAACTGTTCTCCATCTTGCCTTTCGAAGTAGAATTTTTTGAGAAGAGGCATCAGTATCCTATTCATTATGTGGGTAATCCGACATTGGATGAGGTGTATGCTTTCCGAATGACTTATTTGGAAAGTCGGGAAACTTTTCTGAAGAAAAATGCTTTAGCTGATAAACCGATTATCGCTTTATTGGCCGGTAGCCGCAAGCAAGAGATTAAAGACAATCTTCCCGATATGGTTCGGGCAGCATCTTTCTTTCCTTCTTATCAATTGGTATTGGCAGGCGCCCCTGGCATAGACTCCGCTTATTACGAAAAGTATATAAGGGACACAAATGTGCGGCTTGTGTTTGGACAGACCTATCCTTTGTTGGCGTACGCCGATGTAGCGTTGGTGACTTCGGGTACGGCCACGTTGGAAACAGCCTTATTCCGAGTGCCCCAAATAGTATGTTATCATACACCCATAGGCAAGGTTACTGCTTTTTTGAAACGGCGTGTTTTGAAAGTGAAATACATCTCATTGGTCAATCTGATAGCAGGTTGGGAAGTGGTGCGCGAATTGGTAGCCGACACCATGACTGTCACGCAGATGAGAGAGGAACTCCACCGCATCTTGACCGATGAAAGATATCGTTCCCAAATGCTGGCCGGTTATGATGAGGTACGCATGCGCTTAGGTAACATAGGTGCCCCGTACGAAGCAGCTAGACTCATCCTCTCTTATCTCAGGTAAACTAAAGAGAAAGTATCAAATGAATGCGGATTCCATCTCTTTATGGAGAATCTCACTCCATAAATCAACGGAATCCGCATCTCTTTAATTTAGAATCTATCGTATAGATAAAAAAGGTTATTGGCGCTCACCCAATTTAGAATCTACAAAATATAGATTGTTGTCACCGGCACGCTTTATCATCTCTACGATGCCTGATGCGGTCGCTTCTTCCTCTACTTGTTCACGAACAAAGCCCCACAAAAAGTCTTGTGTAGCCTTATCTTTCTCTGCCGAAGCGATATCTACCAGTTCGTCAATCATCTTCGATACGCGGCATTCGTGTTCGTATACTTGCTCAAACACTTGGAGCGGTGTACCAAAACCATTGGGAACTACGTCAATCTTGTTCACCATAGCCGTTCCGCCACGTTTGATAATGTAGGAAGCCATTTGGAAAGCATGGTCATGCTCTTCAAAAGATTGTTTCTTTAACCAGTTGGCCATACCGTTATAACCCTCTTTCTCCATGAAGAAAGACATTGCCAAATACAGATTAGCCGACCACATTTCAGCCGTAATCTGGTCATTGATAGCATTTTGTAATTTTTCAGAAATCATAGTAGTTCTGTTTTAAAATTGAAATCATTACAAATGTAGTGGGAAAAAGGATAAAGTGTATCGTTCATAACAAACTTTAATTAAATATTAAGGTTTCTCTACGAATGATTTATTTAATATGAGCTTCTAATATTAAGCCAAGTTTGAATATTGGAGTCCTGCAGATGGATGTTCTATATCTGCTATTTGTATTATGCCGATAGACCCTACCTTGCGGTTTTTTCCTCGAAAGTATTGTCCGAAACAAAAAGAATACGTATCTTTGCCGCGAATGGAAAGCGTTCTGAATTTACAAAACATGGGCTTGACTGGATTTGACAGCGGGCAGAAATGGTAGGTAAGCATGCAGTGGGTCGGTAATTTCCACTTAAATCTCAGTTATCGAGCAATTATCTGGCAACGAAAATTATGCTCTCGCTGCGTGATCGAAGTATAGTAGATCACCTTTATTTCCGCTAAAGTAGTGGAAACGGGATGTCACTCAAAAGCTCTTGTTCCGAAGCGTTTGATAAAGTGGCACAGCAAAATCGGGAATAGCGGAAGCCTTTCCTCGCGGTTTCCGTGAGAATTGAGAGGATAAGGTGTAAGTTGGTGGCTCTGGTCTTGCTTGCGCTCGAAAACAGAAGGCAGAGATAAGCATGTAGAAAGCTTATGGTTTCCTCGTTTGGACGAGGGTTCGATTCCCTCCAGGTCCACTAAAGAAAATGCAAGTCATTGTAAATAAGTGAATTGTATTTTTTTTGAAAAATGTTTTGATCTTCTTTTGAATACCCCTTAACTTTTTATGCTCATTTAACGGGCTTACCTTAATAATTTAAACCCTCACCTTTTTTTATTTCTGTTCTTAATCTCCCGAAACCCTTATATATGATAAAAAGAACCTGTTAGAACAGCATTACGATTATAGTAGTGCGTCACAGCTTCAAATAAAAAGATAATATGTCCGGTAGAACTTAATTTCAGAAAATGGTTAAGATCTCTATTGGAAGACTGGAAATCAGGAGCAGCCATAGCAGTAATCTGATGCTGATCTGTGACGGTTTCATAGGAACCATCGAATGTATGACAGAAGCTGACATCCTACAGAAATCCAGAACTGTTCAGCACATTCAATTCACACAAGGAAGAGACTCTGTATCTTCTGGAAGACTTGAGGGAAGCTTCACTAGCCGAAGCAGTCCTGCAAAATTATCGGGCGACTGAGACATTACCAGTTCCTGCACATATCACAGCAAAGAAGACTGTCCTCATTACAAATCGGTGACCAGACCGTGAATACCGATGTTAGGGGGCCAATCCCGATTTCGGAAAGAAAGAAGGGGAAGAGTTCACTTGCTGGTATTTACTTTAGTTGCTTCCTCAACAGGATCCTGTCCGCTACGTTCATCAGGGAATTTTTCATGTTGTTCTTCACTTTGGTTATCAGCTGTATGCCGTCCGTGAAGAGATTCTCGAATAGTGCTTGGCCGATATGCCCTTTGTCCGCACAGAGCTTCCCCTTTATATTTTTCAGAAACCTGATTTGTTTCAATGGTTCACGGTCATCCACATTGCTGGACGTGAACATAAAGTTGAGGATTTCCTCTTTGTCATTGATAATCAAGTGCAGTTTGAAGCCGAAGAACCATCCCATGGAACATTTTCCACGCTGCGCAAGTCTCTCAAAGGTTTTATGAATCTTTGTAATAATGTTAGAAACATCTGAAACCTCCTGAATGGAACAGGATTAGGATGGCCATGATTTCCGCATTGTTCATTCGGTTGGGTTTGTTCTGATGCTTATGATTCTTGTCTTCAACCATATATTTTTTTTCTGTACTTCGGCAGATTCTTTACAAAAATCATCCACCATACAATAAATTTGCGTAACTTTAGCCTCTGAGAACATAGTGGTAATTGCTTAGAGCCTGTTTAAATTTTGCTCAGTAACATTCTTATTGCCGCCAGTTTCACCATTTCCTCAGCCGAATCGAACG
>CALUOV010000122.1 GCA_944322275.1 uncultured Bacteroides sp.
ATTGCACATTGCCCTACCCTCCATTGTATCGAACATCACTGTGCCCTTGTTGGGGTTGGTAGATGTGACTATTGTAGGACACTTGGGCAGTGCAGCTTACATCGGAGCTATCGCAGTAGGCGGTATGTTGTTCAATATCATTTATTGGATATTCAGTTTTCTACGCATGGGCACTAGCGGCATGACATCCCAAATGTACGGCCAGCGTGATTGGAAAGAAGTTATCCTTATGCTGATACGAGCTGTAGGTATTGGCATGGCGGTGGGCATATGCCTGATTATCTTGCAAGAGCCTATCTGTGAAGCAGCTTTTCAAGTGGTTCAGCCTACGGACGAAGTACGCCGACTGGCTACCATCTATTTCCATATCTGTATTTGGGGCGCACCGGCCATGCTGGGTCTTTACGGGCTGACGGGTTGGTTCATTGGAATGCAAAATTCGCATATTCCGATGGGAATAGCCATCACACAAAATATAGTGAACATTGGAGCGAGCCTTGGTTTAGTGTATGGATGCAGACTAAAAGTGGAAGGTGTGGCGTTGGGCACACTGATAGCCCAATATGCAGGCTTTTTAATGGGTATCGGATTATGTGCACGTTACTATGGCTGGCTGAAAGTCTATTTTATATGGAAAAGGATGTGGAACCGATCGGCCATGCGGCGATTCTTCATGGTGAACCGAGATATCTTTCTGCGTACGCTATGCTTAGTGGCCGTAACGCTGTTCTTTACTTCAGCGGGAGCCGAACAAGGTGAAGTCGTATTAGCTGTCAATACCCTATTGATGCAACTCTTCACACTCTATTCTTATATTATGGATGGATTTGCTTATGCGGGTGAAGCTTTGAGCGGTAAATACATCGGTGCGCAAAACCGAAGGCAATTCCGATTCACGGTACGGCGTCTCTTTATGTGGGGAGGAGGGATGGCGTTATTGTTCACATTAGCCTACATGTCAGGAGGCAACGCATTCTTAGCTTTGTTGACAGATGAGGCCGAAGTCATTTCTGCTGCAAGCAGTTATTTCGGATGGGCTTTGGCAATACCGGCAGTCGGAATGGCTGCTTTCATATGGGATGGCGTTTTTATCGGTGCTACGGCCACACGAGGCATGTTATATTCCATGACTGTGGCAACAGCATGTTTTTTTCTCTTATACTACACCTTATATTCAACATGGGGCAATCATGCGCTGTGGTCCGCATTCCTTATTTATCTGCTGATACGTGGCCTCATGCAGACCGTACTTAGCCGAAGCGTTGTCCGAAAGGCATTTAGTGTATGACCCGATGCGCTACTCTATTTGGGTTGGTGGATAGTTCACCAAATAAAGTGTGCCGGTGGCACGGGTGAAGGCTGTATAAAGCCAACGGAAATAATCTGGGGTCAAATACTCGTCGGAAATATAGCCTTGATCGAGGAATACATTTTTCCATTGTCCACCTTGAGCCTTGTGACAAGTGACAGCGTAGGCATATTTCACTTGCAGGGCATTATAGTGAGGGTCGGACTTCATTTTCTTCATACGATCGCGTTTCAACGGTATGTCGGCATAATCTTCCAGCACAGTTTGAAACAGGCGCTCATGTTCCTCACGCGACAAGGCCGGCGCTTCGCTGTGCAACGTGTCAAGCAACAACGTTACTTCCAGCTCCAATTCGTTGTAATCGGGAAAGGTTACCACCACATCTGCAAAACGAAATCCGTATAACTCTCGTGTACGCTTTACCCGTCGTACTACTACCGTTTCACCATTGGCTATAAAGTCCAACGTCTTTTGTTTCTCGGTCCAATAATAATTGTTCTTAGCCACCATAAGACGATCGCCCGTCTCCAGTTCCTCTTCCCGCCAAAGGATCTGTGCCCGTATACCATTATTATATATATTAGCGCGTTTATTGGAACGGCACACCACAATTGTTTCATCTAACCCGTCCCGTTCATAACAAACAGACAGCTCATCTATCAGTTCATTACCCGGCACAATTTTTATGTCCGCAAAGCCGGATATACGTATCTTAGGTAACGTATAGCAATTCTTTTCAGTTATGAGCCACCGCAAGGCAGTTGCGTTCCACAAAATACCCGACTGACACTCCTGCCGAAGCACCTGGGTCAGTTCCGCCTCTGCCAAGTCCAGTCCATATCCCCGCAAAACATTGGCATCAAGTGCGGGACTCAATTCCTCGCCTACCGGTGGCAGCTGTGCCGTGTCGCCCATCAGCAAAAGCCTGCAACCTTGACCAGAATATACAAATTGCACCAAGTCGTCCAACAGACGCCCCGTGCCGAACACAGTTCCTGACAATCCTTCATTGGAAATCATAGAAGCCTCATCCACTATATATAAAGTATGAGTGGCCAAATTGTCATTCAGCGCGAAGTTATCCATGTCGCCAGAAAAAGACTTCTGCCGATATATTTTCTTGTGAATTGTAAAAGCGGAATGCCCAGCATACGAAGAAAAAACTTTGGCGGCACGTCCGGTTGGAGCCAACAAAACAGACTTCTGTTGCAGTTTGTCCAGTGCATGCACAAGAGCTCCCACTAATGAAGTTTTTCCAGTCCCCGCATAGCCGCGGAGTAAGAAAACCAGCCCGTCTTGGGGCGAACAGAGGAACTCAGACAACTTTTTTATTGCATTTTCTTGCTCAAGTGTTGGCTGATAAGGAAAAATTTCTTTAATTTGCCTCTCCAAAAAGTTATTTATCATTTTTATACGAGAAAAAAATAAGAGGAACTATTATTTTTAATTTTATTTCTTTTATTTTTGCGGTGCGAATATAATAAACTAAAAAAACATATTTATCATGAAAACAGTATTTAATATCGTTTTGGTCTTATGCGCCTTTGCGTTAGTTTACATTTGCTACGCTAGCATTATGGGTCCTATTAACTTCGAGAAAGAGGAGGATATCCGCGAGAAGGCAGTTATTGCACGCTTGATTGATATCCGTAAAGCTCAGGCTGAGTACCGTAACTTACACAATCAGCAGTACACTGCCAGCTTTGACTCGCTAATTGACTTCGTGAAAACGGCAAAGCTTCCGTTCGTATTCAAGAAGGGTGAATTGACCGATAAGCAGTTGGAAGACGGTCTGACAGAGAAGAAAGCCGTTCAAATCATTGAAAAGGCCAAGAAGACCGGTAACTACAACGAGGTGAAGAAATGGGGGTTGGAAAACTTTGCACGTGATACCCAATGGGTAGCCGTTATCGATACCATCTTCCCGAGAGGTTACAACGCAGACTCTATGAGGTATGTGCCCTTCGGTAATGGCGCACAGTTCGAAATGGCCATCCGTAACGATACGGCCAAGTCTGGCGCTCCGTTCTGCTTGCTCGAAGTGAAGACTCCGTACACTGTTTACCTGAGTGGCTTGGACCGTCAAGAAATTGCCAATAAGATTGATATGCAGAGCAAGTTGAACAAATATCCTGGTCTGATGATCGGTAACTTGGAGACTGCCAACAACAACGCAGGTAACTGGGAATAATAAGCTCCATATAGAGAGTTATATATGACAGAAACGATTGATTTTAGTAAATCGGAACAATATACATTATCCATCCGTCTTAGCACGGATGGATTTTCTTTTTCTGTTCTTAATCCCTTGGGAAATGATAGGCCATGGATTGAGAACCATCCGATAGACGAATCGTTGTCTTTGACCGCCAACTTGAAGCGTACTTATCAGAATATAGAATGGTTGAACCGGCCTTATAAACGAGTCAATATCCTTTCTGTAAGCAACCGTTTCACTTTCATTCCATTAAATTTCTTTGAAGATGAACAAGCGGAACAGATCTTTTACCACAATCATCTGCCATGCAAGAATGAACAGGTGCTGTACAACATTCTGCACGGCAACAATGTAGTCGTGCTGTTTGGTACCGACAAAACGGCTTATTCATTCCTGCAAGAAAAATACACAGAAGTGCGATTCTATTCACAAACCGCTCCACTTATTGAGTATTTCTCGGACAAAAGCCGTTTAGGAAATAACCAAAAGATGTACGTCCACCTGCGCAAAGAGTCGGCTGACGTATATTGCTATGAGCGCAACCGGCTGCTTTTAGCCAACGCTTACCCTTGCACAGCAACGGCCGACCACATTTATTACCTATTGTACATCTGGAAACAATTGGATTTTGATCAAGAGCGTGACGAACTGCATATAAGCGGACTTATGGTCGAGAAGAAGTTATTGCTTAGTGAATTGCGCAAATACATTCAGCAAGTATTCATTATGAACCCGGCTGAGAATATTGACTTATACGCCATCAACCAATGCGAGTAATCAGTGGTATTTATAAACGAAGACGTTTTGACGTTCCTCATTCTTTCAAAGCGCGCCCTACAACGGACTTTGCGAAAGAAAACCTATTTAACGTATTAACGTCTAACTACTTCGACTTCGAAGAAAGTCGAGTGCATGCACTCGACCTTTTTGCTGGCACGGGCAGTATTAGCATCGAACTGGTGTCGCGCGGATGCGAGCAAGTCATCAGTGTAGAGAAGGACCGTGACCACTATACCTTCATTTGTAAAGTAATGAGGGAGGTAAAGACCGACAAATGCCTACCCATCCGGGGCGATGTGTTTAAGTATATACAAAATTGTCAGAAGCAGTTCGACTTCATCTTTGCCGACCCGCCCTATGAACTGCCAAATCTAGAAACCATTCCCGACTTGATATTCGAAAACAATCTATTGCTAGAGAACGGTTTGTTTATTTTGGAACACGGAAAGAAAAACTCTTTCGAGAGTCATTCTCATTTTATAGAAAGGCGAGTCTATGGCAGTGTAAACTTCTCATTCTTCCAGTGATACTTCTCCCATACCCCGTAACGCAACGTTACCATAGTGCAATAGCATTATTTCGTAAAATAATGATTTGCTTTAGCATCAAGACTGATACATCCGGCACATCGTATCTTAAGGCAAATAACTATGTTCTACACTAATTATCAACACTTATGATGTACGGATATTGTTTCACCCCTTGTATATATTCTTTCTCATTCATACATTCTGAGTATTGTCAGGCATAGACTGATACTCGAAGCCTTGAAAGTGAAAATGATTCTGGACGTTACCCTGCGATTTTCTTTGAATAAAGACGAATCGATTCAGCCTGTATACCCCAAAAACGAAAATGAAATATACAGAACTGAATCGGTAGACCATTGCCATGCTTTTTATTTATCTGTTCCTATCCAAGTCCATTTGTGCCAGATGTATTCCAAAGGTCCCTGTTTGTGCTTACCAAGCCACCATTTACAGAAAAGAACCTGCAGGAAGAATGTGAACAATCCGATTAACAAGCTGACGGTATATCCGCAGTAAGGAGCAAGGTACAGGCCCAATGGAAAGTATATGATAGCTCCGATAATGGATTGCGTGATATAGTTCGTAAGGCTCATCTTGCCATAAAACCGCAGATTGCCTACCGCCTTGCAGAACGTCTTGTTCTGATACAGAATGACGAAGGATGCGACAAGCACCAAGGTAAAGGCAAGTTTCTGCCACATGTCGAAAGCGGTTCCGGCAGACTGCTGTATAATGGCATCATTCTTCATGATAAGGTCTTTCAGCGTGTACAACGGTGCAAATGAGATGGCAGCTACAATCAGCGTCTTTACCCATATGCGGAGATTCTTTTCTGATGAAACGAAAAGTTGCTTTCTTCCGATATAGAAGCCGAGCAGGAACAGTCCGGCTGTCTGGAAGAAACGTCCGGCATTAATCGCCCAGAACAGGCTTGCCTTCTGCCCCAATGTGATGTTTCCCAACAGAAACTCTCCGAAATTTCCGGCTTTGGTGTATGCTGCCACTTCCGCATACATTTCCCCGACTTTCAGGTCCGGTAACTGGTGAGCCGGATTGAACAGGCTCGCAATGTAGTGATACCATTCAACGGGCTGCAGCAAAAAGATAATGGAAGTTATCAGAATCGCCCGGTCGCTCCAATTGCGCGTCAGGAAAAGGACAAGGCTTACCACAGCGAACAGCAGAAGCACATCACCGGCCGGAAAGAAGGCGGCATTCAATGTGGCAAAACCAACCAGAAGCACCATGCGCCAAAGGAAACGATAACCGAAATCCTTTCCCTGTTTCTTCTGGTTGCTGGTCTGAATGTAGAATGTGAATCCGAACAGCAGGGCAAAGATGGCGTATGCCTTTCCTGCAAAAAGGCTGAAAATCCCATTGAATACTCCCTGGTCCAACGCATTCAGCCATCCCGGAGAACTTTCAGGATATACAGGAAAAATGAAGTGTTCCAGATTATGAACCAAAATAATTGCCATTACAGCAAAGCCGCGGAGGGCATCCACAACCTCTATGCGAAGACTTTTTTTCATAAGTTGTTCCATGTTTATTTGTTGAGTAATAGTTTGATTTTTCTGTTCATTGGTTTTTCAAAATAACGGTATGACAGCAGACTTAGCAGAATGACAACGGCAAACAATACAGGTACTGAATAATACCATTCCATCCTTAGAGCTGTGGCCTTTTGCCATTCCGCATAAGACAACAACACGAAAAGGTGTATCAGATAGAAACTGTAGCTTATCTCTCCACCCGTTACCATCAGACGGTTGTTCAACAGTTTTGAAAAGACACCTTTCTGCAAAGCGAAACTGATAATCACCATCGCTACAGGCAGCCAGTAATAGCAGGAATAGCGGTACACTTTGGGGATTTCGGAAGCGTACAGATAGAAAGCCACAAACACGGCTACAGACACAAACTCCATGATGTTGCCTTGCCGTATTGTGAGGTTCTTGCTTTTCAGATGTTCATATAGCCGGAACAGTAACATACCGAGTATGAAATCCGGGAAACGGGTTATCGGATTGACATACCAGTATCCTTTTATTTCTTCCAGAGGCGTCAGATACATGCCCACAACGACCGCTACCCCCATGGTAAGAAACACATAAAGCAGTCGTCTGTAACTTTTTGCCAGTGGTATGAGAAACGGGAAACAGAAATAAAACAGCTGCTCACAACACAGGCTCCATGAAGGGCTGTTGAATGAAAAGAAATAGTCCGCCTTGGGAATATAAGCATTGGTAAGAGTCAGGGAAGTCAGGAAATGTGCCAGCCAGTCCATTCCACCGGATGCTACAACATAGTTTCCCAAAACGGCTGCTACAAACAGCGTCAGCCAGTGTAGAGGATACACACGTGCGAAACGTGCGACCCAAAACTTTTTCCTGTCCGTCTTGTTCTCTTCCAGCTTATGCTGATAGTTATATGCGATGATAAAACCACTCAGCACGAAGAAGAAGCTGACTCCTACAAATCCTTCTTTAAAGAAATGTGTGCTGAAAAAGTCATCTATAACATAACAATGTGCCCCAAAAACCATCATGGCAAAAATGAAGCGTAATGAGGTAAGTGAATTAATCATAATGTTTTTTTGCACAAAATAGCCCATTATACCAATCGAGAATTTCATTTATATAAAAAAATCACTTTCTTACACGAAGGCAAGTCAAATATTGTGGCGTTATTCCCAAAGAAGTCCGATATAAGGATTAAATTTATTTCATTGAGAAATAGGAACATAGCAACAAAAGCATTAAATTTATGGCGCACAATTGCAACATTTAAGAGCCTGTTTAAATTTTAAAGTTTAATATAGAAAGAGTGTTTCTTCTTTCTTGGGAAATGATTATTTTTAAGT
>CALUOV010000123.1 GCA_944322275.1 uncultured Bacteroides sp.
TGTCTTATCGCAGTATGGAACATTTTGGGAACATTTTTAATATTCTTACAAAAGAAAAATCGGCTAACCACTTGATTTATTGTGATTAACCGATTCATTATTGAGGTACCTGGCGGATTCGAACCGCCGTACACGGTTTTGCAGACCGCTGACTAAGCCACTCATCCAAGGTACCAAGAAGGTTTGTCTTTTAGATTGCGGTTGCAAAGGTAGTACATTTTTTTAATATACCAACTATTTGCAGCACTTTTTCTTGTTTTCTTTTTGTAAGTGCTGGGAAGATTGCATACAACCGCATCCACAAGCGCAATTTTTGCAGGGACTTTTCTTTCCCGTAGCTTTGTGGAAGAAAGAGCGAAGTCCCCATACTATACGTACAATGCAAAGACCTATCACCAATGCTACTACCCAATTCTGCCAGTCATTCATACAAACAATCTTCCTATCTGATAAATGGCGAAGGATACGATCCATGCCAGCGCTGTAGTGTATCCTGCCGTGAATAAAGCCCATCTCCAGCCTCCTGCTTCTTGTTTGATGGCTGCAATGGTAGCAATACATGGAAAATATAGTAATACAAATACCATGTAGCCATAGGCTACTAGTGGGGTGATAGGCAGACGCTCAGCCAAGGTGGTTTCATCGGCTTCAGCATCATCAGCATAGAGTACGCCGAGCGAACTTACTACCAACTCCTTGGCTCCTACTCCAGACAGGATACCAATACCTAACTTCCAGTCGAAGCCTAACGGTTCGATGATGGGTTCAATGGCTTTTCCTATTTGACCGATGTACGAATTCTCTTGTTGTTCAGCAATGTCGGTATATCTATCGTGGTCAGGATAGTATCCTAATGCCCAAATAATGACCGAAGCTACCATAATAATACCTCCCATTTTACGCAGGTATTGAGCGCCTTTTTCCCAGGTGTGACGGGCGATGGCTTTCGAGGTTGGCATGCGATAGGGAGGAAGCTCCATAACGAAAGGAGTATCATCGCCTTTCACTAAAAAACGGCTGAATAAACGCGCCATGATGACAGCCAACACGATGCCTATGGTGTAGATACTCAGCAATACCAAACTGGCATGTTTAGGGAAAAAGACACCTACCAATAACAGGTAGATAGGCAGACGGGCACTACATGACATTAGTGGGTTAATCAGTATCGTAACCAACCTGCTTTTTCGGTTTTCAATGGTGCGTGAAGCCATGACAGCGGGTACGTTACATCCAAAACCCATAATGAGTGGGATGAACGACTTGCCGTGTAGCCCCATCTTATGCATGATTTTGTCCATAATGAATGCCGCTCGCGCCATGTAGCCAGAGTCTTCCATCAAGGAAATGAATAGATACAATATTAATATATTGGGCAAGAACACGATGACACCACCCACACCACCTATAATACCGTCAATCAACAAGTCTTTTAAAGGGCCCTCGGCCATGTTATTACTGATAAAGTTACCGCAGGCGGCTACCAACCATTCAATCCATTCCTGAGGATAAGCTCCTACTACAAACGTTACTTCAAACATCAAGTACATGAATAGAAAGAAAATTGGGAAACCCCATATCCGGTGGGTCACAATGGTATCGATGACATGTGTCAAGTGTTCTTTATCTTGATGGTTGTTTACGAAAGTTTCTCGTAAGGCACCTGATATGAATCCATACTTGGCATCGGTAATGGATTGTTCGCTGTCTTCGTTCAACACTTCCCGCAAACGGTGCTCTTCTTTATCACGTACTTCCAAAATGTCTTTCCCGTTGGGGAAACCTAGTACGATTTTCTCCAGATCCTTGTCGTTTTCCAGTAACTTGATGGCCAGGAAACGAGTAGAATATTTATAGCGGATATTTTCGTTCATGCAAATAACGCATTTTACTTCATCGATACTCCTCTCCAATTCGGGCCCATGATTAATGTGTATGTGTCGATAAAGTTTGTGCGGATGTTCCTCCTCTTCTTGGAGACTGTTTATATCGTGGTCAGGCACATACTCTTTATGCCAATTGCGAAAGTCATCTAGTATCTCGGCGCGTACTTTTCCTTTTTCGTCTAAGAAATCACCTCCTTCGTATAAAGTGATGATGATGTGAAAGAGCTTGTCTATCCCCTTGCCCGTACGGCTAACTGTAGGCAGCATGGGTACGCCGAACAATTGGCCCAGTTTTACGTAGTCTAAAGTGTTGCCACTGGCCTCCAGTTCATCATACATGTTCAAGGCTACTACCATACGTACATTCATATCAATGAGTTGTGTAGTAAGGTAAAGGTTGCGCTCTAGGTTGGAGGCATCTACTACATTGATGATGATATCGGGTGTTTCGTCAATAATGTGTCGGCGCACATAAATTTCTTCAGGTGAATAGGCTGAGAGGGAGTAGGTACCGGGTAGGTCCACAATACGGAAATGATATCCTTGGAAGTCGAAGTAGCCTTCTTTGGCGTCTACTGTCACTCCGCTATAGTTTCCCACATGCTCATGTGCTCCAGAGGCAATGTTGAATAATGATGTTTTGCCGCAGTTGGGATTACCCACTAACGCCACGTTGATGGTGCGCCGCTTGTCACGTGCCAGGTTTTTCATTTCGTCCTCCACCATTTGTACGTTTTCTATCAATCCTTTGTCATGATAGTCGGGTAAGACTTGTTCGCGCGCTTCCTGTTCGCTAATGACCTCTATCATTTCCGCTTCCTGTCGGCGCAGGGATATTTCGTATCCCATTACTTTATATTTCACGGGGTCTTTCAGAGGGGCGTTCAGTAACACTTCTACGGTTTTTCCTTTGATGAAGCCCATTTCCACGATGCGCTTGCGGAAACCACCGTGTCCCAGTACTTTGACTATTACGCCTTTTTCCCCGGTTCTTAATTCGGATAAACGCATAAATTCTTTCCTTTTTTATAATTCTGTGCAAAGATATAGGATATGCGTTAACTGCACAAACAGTTTAGATTGTTTTTAAATAAGATACCAACAAATGGGGATAGAGGTGTTATCGGTTCAAAGGGAATTACTCCCAGCCTCCGCCAAGTGCTTTATACAAATGTACGATGGTAATTTGTTTGTCACGGACAGCGTTGCTCAAGCTTATCTGGGCATCAAGATAGCTACGTTGGGCATCCAACAAATCCATGTAACCAATGACTCCATTGACATATTGCAATTCGGCCAGTTCCAACGCTGAGCGGGAAGATTGTTCTAACGAAAGACGTGAGTCATATATTTCCTGCATTTTATTGAAAGCGGCTATAGCATCATAAGCATCCTTGAAAGCAGATAGTACAGCTTTTTCATACGCATAGAGGGCACGTTCGCGGGCCGCTTTCTGAGCTTTAAGACGTGCCCGGTTCTTGGTTATGCCGACGATGGGTTGCAGAAGGCTTCCAGCTATGAGGTGATAAGGCGATTTTAGTAGGTCTGATAATTCTTCGCTTTCAGCTCCCAATTGAGTCGTGAGTGAAATCGTAGGGAAAAGACTGGTATAAGCTATACCCACAGCCGCATTGGCCGCTATCAATTGTTGCTCTGCCTGACGGACATCGGGACGCCGTTCCAATAATGTACTAGGCAAACCTACAGGAAGAGTTTCGGGTAAGCGTACGTCTTCCGGCAGAACAGCACGTCCCATGTGATGGGGATATTTACCAATAAGTAGGGCAAGATCATTTTCTTTTAATGTAATTTGTCGCTCAAGGTCGGGTACCAGTGTAGCTGTGCGTGCCAACTCAACTTGTGCTTGACGAAAAGCCGTCTCTGAGGTCAGTCCACCTTCGTAACGTATACGAGCTAAATGAAGACTTTCACGACGGGCTTTAACGGTTTGTTTCACAATGTTTAATTCATTGTCTAGTGCGACCAGTTCAAAGTAAGCTTGTGCTACATCGGCTATAAGGCTCATTTGCAAAGCACGTCGGTTTTCAATGGAAGCACGAAACTCAGCCAAACTCTCATCACGAGCCCAGCGCAGTTTACCCCAAAGATCAAGTTCCCAGGAAACGGCGCCTTTCAGATCAAATTGATTGCCAGGATTATAATTGTTTCCGCCATAATTATCCCCCTCTTTCTCTCCATAGACACGCAAGCCTACTTCAGGAAATAAGTTAGCCACATCTATACGTTTTAAAGCTGCAAGTTCTTTCACACGGGCGGTAGCCATGAGAAGGTCTTTATTATATTCCAACGTACGTTGTATGAGGTTATGCAATAAGGTATCGGTGTACAATTGTTCCCAAGGTAAATCTGCTATGGAAAGTGTGTCTGAGTCCAACGAATCAGTTTGTTCACTCAGTGTCTGAGGTAAATCCATATCAGGGCGAACATAATGTTTGCCTAGTTTGCAGCTGCCTAAAGTTAATAGGACGGTGCATATACCTATTATATAGAATATGGCGTATTTTTTCATATCGGATATTACTGTTTATCGTTTTCTTTATCGTTAATATGATGGCGTTTAATGGTATGTGCTAACTTTGCTACACCTCGTTTAGCTTTGGTGGGGATAGCTCCGTGCATTGTATCTTTAGCCTTGTAGATGGCTACAAAGAAAAAGGGAATGAGCAAGATTCCTATTGTTACGGCCGCTATCATACCAAAGAACACACCTGTACCGATAGCTTGGCGGCTAGCTGAGCCGGGTCCGGTAGCAATGACCATTGGTAAGATACCTAAAATGAAAGCAAGTGAAGTCATCAAGATAGGACGGAAACGCAGTTGTGCGGCATGAAGGGCTGCTTTTAGGACATTTACTCCTGTATCAGCTTCATCTTTGGCAAATTCTACGATAAGAATCGCATTTTTTGCTGCTAATCCCATTAACATTACTAAGCCAATCTGGAAATAAGTGTCGTTTTCTAATCCACATATCATAATACCCATATATGCACCCAGTGCTGCTACGGGAAGTGAGAGCAATACGGCGACAGGTATACTCCAACTCTCGTATAAAGCCGCTAGGAAAAGAAATACGAAAATGAATACTAAACCTAGGATAATTCCCGTCTGTCCTCCAGCCTGTTTCTCTTGATAGGAAAGGCCACTCCACTCTATACCGATGTTGTCAGGTAGATGCTGATGTACTATTTCTTCCAATGCTTCCATTGCTTGTCCGGAACTATAGCCTTGGGCCGAAGTTCCTCGGATAATGGCAGTGTTGAACATATTGAACCGTTTGATGCTGCCAGGTCCTGTAGTGTACTCTGTATTACCCAATGCGGTAAGTGGTATCATATCTCCATCACTACTCCGTACGAAGTAAAGCCCAATGTTATCCCGATGCTCACGGAAAGGGGATTCAGCCTGTACATAGACACGGTAGATGCGATTGAACATATTGAAGTCGTTTACATATACCGATCCAGTGAAGGCTTTCATTGTATTAAATACATCAGCCATAGGTACACCCAACATTTTCACTTTATCTCGATCTACGTCGAAATAGAGTTGGGGAATCTCGGCTTGAAGTGAAGACGAAAGGCCGCTTAGCTCCTTACGTTGTGCAGCATAATACATTAACGTGTCGGCAGCCTGTACCAGATTGTCATATGTGGCGTCTCCACGAGCTTCCAATTGCATTTCGAATCCACCAGAGGTTCCTAAACCGGGGATAACGGGAGGAGTAGAAAGATAAAACTTACACTCTGGGTATTCAGTTAATTCTCGGCTTACATCGGACATAATGTTTTCAATGGTTGTATCATCACGCTCTTTCCATTCTTTTAGAATGACGGTTAGTTGGGCACGTGCTTGATTGGTTCCTACGCGCGGACTGGAACCCGTTACATTTTGTACGTATTCTACAGAGGGATTTTTCATAAGGAAATCTATCGTACGATTAGTCACGGCTCGTGTACGTTCCAATGTAGTTCCTTCTGGCATTTCAAGTTCTATAGTGAAATAGCCTTGATCTTCTGTGGGAAGAAAACTGGTAGGTATGATCCGATAGAGAACAAATATGAATATCAGTACTAAGCAGAAACCTGCTCCAACTCGGCGCGGATTCTTGATGACATGACCTATTCCTGTTAAGTATTTGCTGTTTCCGAAGTCTAGCCAGCGGTTGATAGTTCGGAAAAAACGTTTTTTAGGTTTGCTGGGATCTGCAGGTTTCAAGATGAGCGAGCACATTACCGGACTCAAGGTCAAAGCCACGATAGTGGATAGCAACACGGAAACAGCGATCGTAACACTAAACTGACGGTATAGTTGACCGGAAATACCGGAAAGGAAACTTACCGGTACAAATACGGCACAGAGGACTAACGAAGTAGCGATCAAGGCGGACGTCAATCCGTTCATGGCTTTCTTTGTAGCCTCGTAAGGGCTAAGATGCTCTTCTTCCATAATGCGTTCCACATTCTCCACCACTACAATGGCATCGTCCACCACTAGACCGATGGCAAGTACTAGTCCTAATAATGTCAGCATGTTGAGCGAGAAGCCAAATATCAACATGAAGCCGAAAGTTCCTATCAACGATATAGGTACTGCTACTAAGGGAATAACTGTAGCCCGCCAGTTTTGTAAGAAGAGGAAAACCACAATAATTACCAATATCAAAGCCTCATATAAGGTTTTATATACCTCATGAATAGACTCATTAATATAAGTAGTCATGTCGAAAGGTATTTCGTATTGCATTCCTTCTGGGAAAGTACGGCTGATTTCGTCCATGGCATTTTTTACGTTTTCTGCCACTTCCATGGCATTGGCGCCGGGCAACATATATACACCTAGTACAGCGGCATTTCCTCCGTTTATGCCACTTTCGGTATTATAAGATTGTGCTTCAAGTGATACACGGGCCACGTCACGCATTCGTATCATAGAACCGTCTGCATTGGCACGAAGTACGATTTCTTCAAACTGAGCCGCACTGGAGAGACGTCCTTGGGCGGTAATAGGAATGGTAAAGTCCAATCCTGTGACAGGTTGTTGACCCAATACACCGGCGGCTGACTCACGGTTTTGGTCTTTTAAAGCATTTTGTAAATCCTGTATCGTTAATCCGTAATTGGCCAAACGGGCAGGATCCACCCATATCTGCATGGCATAGTAACGACTACCGATGCTGGATACACGTCCCACGCCCGGAATACGGCGCAGGAGGTCAAGTACATTTAATGTGGCAAAGTTACTTAAATAAATTTCGTCAAATTTGGGGTCGGACGAAGTAAGGCAGATAGTCATTAATTGGCTGGCTGCTTGTTTTTCTATTTCTATACCGTTTTGTACCACCTCGGCAGGTAAACGAGATTCTGCCAACTTCACACGGTTTTGTATTTCTACAGCGGCCAGGTCAGGATCGGACGAGATGTCAAAGGTAATAGTAGCTGAAAATCCTCCCGAATTGGAACTGTTGGATTCCATATAGAGCATACCTGGTGTGCCGTTTAATTCTTGTTCGATGGGGGTGGCTACGGCTTGTGATACAGTAAGTGCACTGGCTCCCGGATAGGATGCGCTGATTTTAACTACCGGGGGGGTAATCTGCGGATATTGGTCAATGGGTAACATGGTCAGGCCAATGATTCCCACAATGACTATTAATATGGATATGACAGCCGAGAATACGGGCCTGTCAATTAAAAAGCTTACTTTCATGCGTTGCTGTATTATAAGAGATTACTCTTCTGTCTTTTCTTTACTTTTGATTTC
>CALUOV010000124.1 GCA_944322275.1 uncultured Bacteroides sp.
GTGGCTTACGAGTTGCGTAATCATACCGATTATTATATTGGATCGCCAACGGAGAATCCCGGACTGGGTGCTCCCTACGAATTGATTACTCCGCTGATGGCTGGTAGTAATGCCGCTGTGGAAATGGCTACGGCTTATTTTAATTCCTACAATGAGATATATAACGGAGGTATCGGCATCTCCAATAGTAATTGGACAGGAGGAACTTCGATTTGTGTCATTCAGACATCAGCTTTGGAGCAGCTGGCATCGGTAACAGCCCGGATATTACCTGAAACTACAGCTGACAATGAAGCATTGCGTAGCTCTGTTTTCGATTATGACCAACGCAGAGAAAGCAGCAGTAGCTATATCGGCTATTACGATTTCAAAGAATTGATGCAACAACTCGTTACGGATGAAACTTCGTTGGATGCATGGGAACGGGCTTTCGAGGAGTCGATAGCATATTGGAGTACAACCGCGATGAATTACTCGCAAGTTGTCGGCATGTTTTCCATGGAAGACGCCAACGGCATCACGCATTATATTCCCGGTAGCAATACCACGAATGATGAGGCTTACAAGTCTACTTCCTGGTATCAGGATACAGGCTTGGCTAAATTAGGATGGTAAAAGGAGGAAAAAAGATGCAGAAACTGTTGTCTTTGCCGCCCCACATGGTGTCGGCATTCTATGAACTGGAGAATGTAGACCATTCGGAGTGGTTTTGCACTTCCGATCCCGTTGATAAGAAATTAGGATCTGGTGGTGGCACTACATGGCTTTTGCGCGAATGGGAACGTAGCTGTAACGAGGAGGCTCGGAGTGAAAAGCGTATCTTGCTGCATGCGGGAGGCCAGAGCCGACGTTTGCCCGCATATGCTCCGGTGGGCAAAATATTGACTCCCATACCAGTCTTTCGGTGGGCGCGTGGCCAGCGGTTGGAGCAAAATCTGTTATCCTTGCAGTTGCCGCTTTACGAGCGTATCATGCGGCAGGCGCCCGATTCGCTTCGCACGCTGATAGCCAGTGGAGATGTGTATATCCGTGCCGAACAGCCTTTGCAAACCATACCGGAAGCCGATGTCGTATGTTACGGTTTGTGGGTCGATCCGGTTTTGGCCACTCATCACGGTGTATTTGTGTCTGACCGCAAGCGTCCCGAAGTGCTCGACTTTATGTTGCAGAAGCCCACCTTATCCCAGTTGGAGGATTTGTCGAAAGATTACTTGTTCCTGATGGACATAGGTATTTGGCTGTTGAGTGACAAGGCGGTGGATTTGTTGAAGCGCCGTTCTTTGAAAACCGAAGGAAAGGCGGATGCTTCTGTTCCTTATTCCGATTTGAAATACTACGATTTATACTCGGAGTTCGGTTTGGCCTTGGGTGAGCACCCGTGCATTACCGATGCCGAACTGAACGGATTGTCCGTTGCTATTCTTCCACTGCCCGGTGGAGAGTTCTACCATTATGGAACGAGTCGGGAGATGGTGTCGTCTACCGTAGCCTTGCAGAACAAGGAATACGACCAGCGTAAAATCATGCATCGCAAGTTGAAGCCCAATCCGGCTATCTTCACGCAAAACTCGGACGTACAGGTCTCTTTTACCTCGTTCAATCACGATGTGTGGGTAGAGAATAGCTATGTGCCAGCTTCGTGGAAGTTGGGCGCTTGCCAGATTATTACGGGAGTTCCTCATAATGATTGGGCGTTGACGGTGCCCGATGGTGTATGTATCGACATCGTTCCTTTGCAAGAGGGGTGGGCGGTGCGTCCTTATGGTTTTGACGATGCCTTTAAAGGAGCTCTGGACGATGCTTCCACTATTTATTTAGACCATTCGTTTGTCGGTTGGTTGGAAGCCCGTGGTTTATCCTTGAGTGATTTGCCGGGACGTCATGATGATCTTCAGGCAGCTTCGTTGTTCCCTGTAGTGTCCGATGTAGAAAGCATGGGAAGACTGCTTCGTTGGATGATATCCGAACCGGGTTTGGAAGGCGGGCGTGACTTATGGCTGCATGCGCAACGTTTGTCTGCCGATGAAATTTCCGCCCAGGCTGACCTGAGACGTTTGTATGCTCAGCGGAGGGAGTTTGTTCGTAAAAACTGGCAACAGTTGGCAACTAATTATGGAAAGAGTATTTTCTATCAGCTCGATTTGGCCGATGCCGCTGTCCAATATCATGCCTTACAGTTGGATAAGCCCTCTCCGTTGAAGGAAGATGACCCTTTGATGCAGCGTATACATAACTATATGTTGCGTGCGCAAATTAATAAGTTGAATGGTGAGGATTACAAAACGGACGAGCAAAAATCGTTCAGCCTGTTACGCGAGGGCTTGTTAGATGACTTGTACAAGCACAAAAGTGCGCCTTCGCTGAATGTATATACAGACCAAATAGTATGGGGACGTAGCCCGGTGCGGATCGATATGGCGGGTGGTTGGACCGATACACCTCCTTATTCCTTGCTGGCCGGAGGCAATGTGGTCAATTTAGCCATCGAGCTGAATGGACAGCCGCCTTTACAAGTTTACGTGAAACCTTGCGCTGATTTTCATATCGTGCTTCGATCCATAGACATGGGAGCTATGGAGATTGTGCAGACGTACGAGGAGTTGCACGACTACAGACGGGTCGGTTCGCCTTTTTCCATTCCCAAGGCTGCGTTGACGTTGGCCGGATTCTCTCCGCAGTTCTCACAGGTAACTTATGCTTCCCTTCGCGAGCAGCTTGAAGCATTTGGGTCGGGGCTTGAACTGACTTTGCTTTCGGCTATTCCTGCCGGATCAGGGCTGGGTACCAGTTCTATTTTGGCTTCGACGGTATTAGGTTCGTTGAGCGATTTCTGCGGTTTGTCGTGGAGTAAGAATGAGATATGTCGTCGCACGTTGGCTTTGGAGCAGTTGCTTACCACAGGTGGTGGTTGGCAAGATCAGTATGGCGGTGTGTTGGAAGGAGTCAAACTGTTGCAGACTGAGGCCGGTTTTGCCCAACAACCGTTGGTACATTGGTTGCCCGACCATCTGTTTGTTCAGCCTGAATACTTGCCTTGTCATTTGCTTTACTATACGGGTATTACCCGCACGGCCAAGAATATTTTGGCGGAGATAGTACGTGCCATGTTCCTTAATTCAGGCCCCCATTTGGATTTGCTGGCCGAAATGAAAACCCATGCGTTGGACATGGCTGAAGCTATACAGCGCAATGATTTCTGTACGTACGGATCGTTGGTCGGGAAGTCATGGGCTCAGAATAAAGCGTTGGACAGTGGCACCAATCCACCGGACGTGGAGGCTATTATCCGTCAGATAAAGGATTACACGTTAGGCTATAAACTGCCCGGTGCGGGTGGGGGAGGTTACTTGTATATGGTGGCAAAGGACGCACAGGCTGCCTTGCGCATCCGTGAGACATTAACCGCCCATGCGCCTAATCCGCGTGCCCGTTTTGTGGACATGACTTTGTCCGGTAAGGGCTTTCAAGTGTCACGTTCGTAAGTGGGGCGTGCAAGCTTTTATTCGTGGTGGTAGGGACTTCCGGCTAAGATGCTCATGGCACGGTATAGTTGCTCCACGAAGATGAGACGCACCATTTGATGAGAGAACGTCATGCGCGAGAGGGAGAGTTTCTCCTGTGCTGCGGCGTACACTTTGGATGAAAACCCATAGGGTCCGCCGATGACAAAGACCAACCGCTTGTTTACCGTATTCATCTTGCGCTTCATGTAGTCGGCAAACTCCATGGAGCGCATTTCTTTTCCTCCCTCGTCCAACAGTACCACTACATCACCGGGTTGCAGGGCCTTCAGTATCAATTCCCCTTCTTTCTCTTTCTGCGTTTCTTCGCTCATGCTTTTCGTGTTTTTCAGTTCGGGGATAACCTCCATGTCGAACGACAGGTAGCGTTTGGTACGTTGCAGGTAGTCGTTGATTGCTGTCACAAAGTGAGGCTCTACGGTTTTTCCTACGACAAGCAGTATCGTTTTCATGATTTTCTTTTAGCTGCAAATATGCAGATATATTTTTAAAACAAAAGTATTCTATAATAAATGGTCAAATATCTTAAGATAAATGGTCAAGTATCTTAAGATAGATGCTCATTTATCTTATAATACGGTGGGTAACTAATATTAAAGCCAACTAATTCATTGAAAATCAGTTGGCTTTTTGTTTGCTCTTTTGAAGCGAGGATGCTTAGGCAATACCGTGAGCCGGAACAGTGCTGTCTATCTTCTTGATAAGACCTTGCAGCACGGCACCGGGACCGCACTCGGTGAAATCCGTAGCACCGTCGGCAATCATATTCTTCACTGTTTGTGTCCAACGTACCGATGCGGTAAGCTGGGCCACGAGGTTCTTCTTGATTTCGGCCGGGTCGGTATGGGGCAGGGCATCCACGTTCTGGTAAACGGGGCACTTTGGCGTATGGATTTCAGTCGCTTCGATAGCGGCGGCCAGTTCGGCACGGGCAGGCTCCATCAGCGGAGAGTGGAACGCGCCACCTACCTTCAGCGGCAGGGCACGCTTGGCACCGGCGGCCTTCATCAGTTCGCAAGCCTTGTTGATGCCTTCGATGGAACCGGAGATAACAATCTGACCCGGGCAGTTGAAGTTGGCAGCTACGCAAACTTCGCCCTCATCGCTTACCTGCTTGCAGATTTCTTCCACCTTCTCGTCGGGCAGGGCAATGATGGCCGCCATGGTAGAAGGATGTGCTTCGCAAGCCTTCTGCATAGCCATGGCACGAGCATAAACCAGCTTCAGTCCGTCTTCGAACGTCAATGCGCCTGCGGCTACCAGAGCGGAAAACTCGCCGAGAGAGTGTCCGGCAGTCATTTCGGGCTTGAAGTCATCGCCCATACACAGGGCCGAGATAACGGAGTGGAGGAACACGGCCGGTTGCGTCACCTTTGTTTGGCGCAGGTCTTCGTCCGTACCGTTGAACATAATATCAGTGATGCGATATCCCAGGATATCATTGGCTTTCTCAAACAGTTCTTTAGCCAAAGAAGAGTTTTCATACAGGTCTTTGCCCATTCCTACGAATTGGGCTCCTTGGCCCGGAAATACAAATGCTTTCATTTCTTTTCGTTGATTAAATTATTTTGTATAAGTATGCGTACAACATTAAATGATAATTTATCAGTTAGCGTGTTGTCTAATTTTTCATCCGTGTCATATGGGATTAAAAAATACACACACACATATCATATAAATTAACTTGATTACTTATATTATAACCTATTGAATTTATAAAACGTTGCAAAGGTAGGTCTTTTCTGGGAAACACCACACAAAAAGTTGTTTTTTGTGCAGTTTTTCCCTTTTTTATTCTTCTAATTTAATCTGTTTGAGAAGCTTTACTGTCTTTAATCATCTTGTCGAACATCGAAAATGGTACCGTTGTCCTCCACGTAGAGTTGCCATTCGCGGCGATCTTTAACGGCTTCCACTTCATACCAGTTGCGTTCGGGCGTTTCCACACGTTCAAAATCACGTTCGCTGGGGGTGTAGCCTCCGGCCTTTACCGCCTGGAGTACGGCTTCGGGTAACGAGCGTGTTTCCCAAGAGGTGCACACCCATTTGCCCCGTCCGTTGAAGCGGATTTCTTTTTCAATATTTTCGTGGCGGATTTCCACTTCCAGGTAACCATCATCGTAATCATGTTCAAGTATGACGGCTCCCGGATATTGTTGTTTGATGAAAGTCTCGATATCTCTTTCTACCGGTGTATCACCACCACCCGTTTGTCCGCCCAAGTCGGGGCGCTCTTCCGTACCATCGGCACGGACATACATCTTGCGGTCATCATCGAAGCGGGTTTCCAGTTCAAAACAGAAATAGATCGTTTCCGTACCATTGTCATTCAGAACGTACATCTCTACTTCGTCCACTCGTGCGCCTTGCTGCATGTAGTCAGAGGCTTCTACGGCGGCTCTCACCTCGGAGGGAATCAACTCGCTTGTGTAACGCAATTCTGTTTTATAGTATAGCCATTCGCTTTCCGCGGTAAAAAAGGCTTCGTATTTCTGTCTTTCAAAGATAAATTCCACTTCCAAGCCTCGGTTGTCTCGGTCTAAGTCTACCAACCGATAGCCTGGAAACCGTTGTTCGAGCCATGTCTGTAGATCAGTGTCAAGTGTTTGAGGCAGGTATTGGCCGTAGTCTTTCTCGGGTGCGGCATCAATAAGCTCTTTTATTAAAACGCCTTCTTCGGTGAAGTAAAGGTCAACTTCCGTCTCGCCTTGTTCCACTTCGATGATGTAGAGGGTTTCCGTGTTGTCCCGTCGCTCCAGTACATCCACTTCGCGTTCCACACGCCAGGCCGATCCATCTTGTCCGTATTCGGTATTGGCAAAAGCCTCCGTTACGGTTGGGGGGAGGTGATCGAAAGGCATCTCATACTTTGTCATGCCCCAGCGTCCATTGTGTTCATACCAGGCGGTGTTGTCTGTAGATTGCCCGTCAGAGAAGCTGGCCACATAATAGGTGCCTTCTTGTTGCCATTTTACGTTTTGTGCGTCTGGATAATCTGTGTTGAATCGGGTCAGGATGCTTTCGGGTACGTCAGACGCTCCCGGAGTTTGCTTGTCTTCTGTACAAGCGGTCAGCACACCTAACAGGCTTGCCGACAGGATACAGGTAAAAAATAACTTTTTCATAATTGGATCACATTTTGAAAGGTTACTCAATGTTTGTTTCTGTTCACAAAGAAAAGCGTAAAATCTGGAAGAAATCTGGAAAGCGTATAAAAATAAAGCGTAACTTTGCCCCGTTTTCAATGAAGATAGTTTATGTTACATTTTGATACCGACTACATGGAGGGGGCGCATGTGGAAGTGATGCGCCGCCTCTTCGAAACGAATCTGGAGCAGACGCCCGGCTATGGCACCGATGCCTATACGGCTCATGCTAAAGAGCTTATCCGCCAGGCCTGCGGACAGCCTGATGCCGCTGTGCACTTCCTGGTGGGCGGCACGCAGACCAACGCTACGGTCATTGATGCCCTTCTGGCCCGTCACGAAGGAGTGCTGGCTGCGGAGACGGCTCACATCAACGTGCACGAATCTGGCGCCATCGAGGCTACAGGGCATAAAGTGCTTGTCCTTCCCTCGCATGAAGGCAAGGTGCGGGCCGATGAGGTGGAGGCCTACATCCGCCAATTCTATCGGGACGAGACCTACGAACACATGGTCGCCCCGGGCATGCTCTACATTTCTCATCCTACGGAGTATGGCACACTCTATACGCTGGACGAGCTGGAGGCGTTGAGCCGTGTATGCCGTGAGGCGGACATACCCCTCTACATGGACGGGGCTCGCTTGGGATATGGCTTGGCGGCGGATACGGACGTCACCCTGGCCGACATCGCCCGGCTGTGTGATGTCTTCTACATCGGAGGCACCAAGGTGGGCGCATTGTTTGGCGAAGCGGTCGTCTCGGCGAGACCTTCCCTTCTGCCTCACTTCTTCCCGCTTATCAAGCAGCACGGTGCCCTCTTGGCCAAAGGCCGCTTGTTGGGCGTACAGTTTGAAACGCTGTTCACCGACGGGCTGTATTTCCACATAGGCGCCCATGCCGT
>CALUOV010000125.1 GCA_944322275.1 uncultured Bacteroides sp.
GTTGGAGGAATTGGGATGCGGTAAGTTTTCGTCCGCCTCCCAGGTCAATAACTTCGGCTATGGCACGCACCACGTCTATTACCTTCATCTGCTCGTCAAACTGAAGCCCTTCTTGCGAATAATAGCCGAAGCGCACCGTCTCGCCTATGTCCAGCTTGCCGCTGTCAGGTTGCTCAAGCCCCATCAGGATTTTGAGGAAGGTGGATTTTCCGGTGCCGTTGTTTCCCACAATGCCCATCTTCTCATAGCGGGCAAAAATGTAGGAAAAGTCGTCCAATATCTTCAACTCCCCGAAAGACTTGCAAAGGTGGTCGGCCTCAAAAATCTTGTTGCCTATGTAGGAAGCTTTCACATCCAGACGCACTTGGGTGTTGTACGTGCGACTCTTGGCCACTTTCTCCAATTCGTAAAAAGCCTCTTCCCGATAGCGGGCCTTGTGTCCGCGGGCCTGTGGCATACGGCGCATCCACTCCAGCTCCGTACGATAGAGATTATTGGCACGCTCCACCTCGGCGTTGTGAGCGTCAATGCGCTCCTGCCGCTTTTCCAGATAATAGGAATAATTGCCCTTATAGGTATAGAAGGTGCGGTTGTCTATCTCCAAAATGCCGGAGCATACACGGTCGAGGAAATAACGGTCGTGCGTCACCATGAGGAGAGTCAGGTTAGTGCGGCGCAGGTAATCTTCCAGCCATTCAGTCATGTCCAAGTCCAAGTGGTTGGTAGGCTCGTCCAGTAGAAGAAAATCCGGCTCGGAGATGAGCGTGTCGGCCAGGGCCACACGCTTCAGCTGACCTCCGGAGAGGGTCTCCACACGCTGATCGAAGTCGCGTATCTGGAGACGTGACAGTATCTGTTTGGCCTTCAGCTCATGCTCCTCGCTATGGTCGCGCTCACGATGAAAGCAGGCTTCGAGCACGGTAAGCCCGGCCGGATAATAGGGAGTCTGCTCTAAATAGCCCACGCGTAAGTCACGCCGGAAGGTGATGGTGCCGGAGTCATACCCTTCCTTTCCGGAAAGAATGTTGAGCAAGGTGCTCTTTCCGCTTCCGTTGCGCGCGATAAGCCCCATCCGCTGGCCTTCGGCCAAACCGAACGAGATGCTTTCGAACAGCACCCGGTCACCAAATGATTTGGTCAGATTCTCTACTTGTAAGATCGGAGTCATTTTATATATTTATGGTATAAAGAAGTATGATTTTGAATGTTTCTTAATCTATCCATGTCTTTGAAGCCTCACTTTTGCGGTGCATCAGTTTCCTTTCCGCGAAACAAAAGCGCCCGCTTGACGAAACAATGCCATCCGACTCAAAGCGCGGATGCGTACGCCTCTGCAAGATTGACCTCTTGACCGGCCTTCACCCGGCTCCAAGCCAACTTCATGGGGTCTGTCCACGTGCCGGTGGAGAGGTTGAGCAGGACAGGAGCCTCACGGTTTCCATCAATAAGCGTACGCCACTCCAGCCCGTCTACTTCATTGTTCAGGATGACGCATAACACGATGCCCAAAGCCAGCCAATGCTCTTTCTTTTTAGAAGCTATCACCCCTTTGTCCACTAACTCCTGCATAGCCCGGATGTCGTCTTCCATGCCCTGGAAGTCCTTTTTCAGCACCTCCTTCACGGTTTTCTCCACCCACTCGTAAGCTTCGTCTATCTGATAGATTTCCGATATGCGCACCGGAATCAGCTCAGCGGGATACTTCACTCCCGACCAACGCACTTGCAAGGAAGCGATGACCTGCCGGGCCTCATCGACGGGTTTGTCACGTCCTGTGGTGAAAGTGCATTCGAAAGCAATGTCATCCACTCCCACGACCCAAATGTGCGACACATAGTATGTGCCTTCTTCCAAAAACATTTCCTGACTATAGGCGCACTCATACTCCCCTACCCGAACACGCCTGGCCGAGGAGTTTTCACGCAGTTCTTGCTCCACGGAATCACGTCCGAAAGCAACGTTTCCCCGATAGGCCGAGATTCGGAAATTCCCCGTCCACACATCCGGATTATAAAAGAGGAAAGCTTCCGCCGTGTCCTCGAATTCTGTCCAATCCGCCGGATAATCCATGGAGAACCAGGCGCCCGGGGCTATAAAACGTTTCGTCCCTTTCATAACTAAAATGATAAACTAAATATCCATTTATGCCTGCAAAGTTAGCATTCCTTCGCATTTTCCGCAACTCCCGTAACAAAAATGTAACACTTGTTTCATGTTCGCGTAATAAAAAGACCGCAATTTTGTGCCGGTTAAAAATAAAACATATATTTGTAACAGATAAAACCCAAAGGCCACATGAAAACATTTCAAATATTAGTCGTAGACGATGAAGAAGATTTGTGCGAGATTCTGAAGTTCAACCTCGAAAATGAAGATTACGTGGTAGATACGGCCAACTCCGCTGAAGAAGCCTTGCGCATGGACCTCAGCAAATACGACCTGCTCTTATTGGACGTGATGATGGGTGAGATTTCAGGCTTCAAGATGGCACGTATGCTAAAGCAAGACCCCAAGACGGCACAGATACCCATCATCTTCATCACCGCCAAGGATACGGAGAACGACACTGTGACAGGTTTCAATCTGGGAGCCGACGATTACATCTCGAAGCCATTCTCTTTGCGTGAGGTAGCCGCACGTGTCAAGGCCGTCTTGCGCCGCACCAATGCGAATGAGTTCGACACACCCGTTGAGCAATTATCCTACAAAAGCCTCATGTTGGACACTGTAAAAAAGAAAGTAACCATCAACGGGGAAGAAGTGCCTCTCACTAAAAAAGAATTTGAGATATTGAAACTCTTGCTCCAAAACAAGGGACGGGTGTTCTCGCGCGAAGACATACTGAACAAAGTGTGGAGTGACGAAGTGTATGTGCTGGACCGTACCATCGACGTAAATATTACCCGCCTGAGAAAGAAAATCGGAGATTATGGCAAATGTATTGTAACACGTTTGGGATATGGGTACTGCTTTGAAGCCGAATAAAATACGTCATTGCTTATCATTTAGCCGCAGGTTGTTTCTGTCGGTCATCCTCCTGTTCCTTATTTTCGCGGGAAGCGTCATCGCCTACCAATACCAACGGGAGAAAACATACAAAATAGAATTGCTCAACCTGCAATTACAAAACTACAACGAGGGACTGTACAACAAGTTGCAAACCATGCCCGACTCTCTTTGGACATCGTTCATAGACTCCTACATGCGCAATAGCTTCAGTCCCGAAAAACTCCGCGTGACACTTATCGACTTGCAAGGGAAAGTCTTCTACGACAGTTCCAAAGATAACGCAGACATGGAAAATCACCTGAACCGTCCCGAAGTGCGGCAAGCCCTCTCCGACCGGCACAAGGGATACGATGTGCGACGTACCTCGGCCACCACAGGTGTCACCTATTTTTATGCTGCCACGCACTGCAACAATTTCATTATCCGTTCGGCTTTGCCCTATAACATCGACCTGGCCAAAGCACTGGCTGTGGACAAACACTACATCTGGTTCATTGCCATCATTACCATTGCACTGATATTCATCTACTATCAGTTTACTTCCCGCCTGGGGACCGCCATCACTCAGCTGCGCCAATTTGCCAAGCGGGCAGACAAAAACGAACCGATAGAAGACCTCCAGTCGGCCTTCCCGCACAACGAATTGGGCGAAATATCCGAGCATATCGTCCAGATATACCGACGCTTACGTGAGACAAAAGAGGCGCTTTACATCGAACGCGAAAAACTCATCACTCACTTACAGACCTCACGCGAAGGACTAGGTGTGTTCACCCGCGAGAAGAAAGAAATACTGGTGAACAACCTTTTTATCCAATACAGCAACATCATTTCGGACTCCAACCTGGAGACTACTGAAGACATCTTCAACATTCATGAGTTCCAAAAGATTACCGACTTCATAGACCGTGCCCAACGCCGTCCCATCGGTCAAGGCGAAAAACGCATTTCGCTCAACATCAACAAGAACGGGCGTATCTTTGTTGTGGAATGCATCATCTTCCAGGACTTAAGTTTCGAGATAAGCATCAACGACATCACACAGGAAGAAGAGCAAATTCAGTTGAAGCGCCAGCTCACCCAGAACATTGCCCATGAGCTGAAAACGCCCGTGAGCAGCATTCAAGGTTATCTGGAAACCATCGTGGACAACGAAAATCTCTCGCCCGAGAAGATGAAAATGTTCCTGGAGCGATGCTATGCGCAAAGCAATCGCCTGACTCACCTCCTGCGCGATATCTCGGTGTTGACCCGTATGGACGAAGCCGCCAACCTGATAGACATGGAGAAGGTAGACCTCAGCGTACTGGTGAACAATATTGTGAATGAGTCGGCCGCCGCTTTGGAAGAAAAGCACATTACGGTCGTCAACTCGTTAAAGCCCCACATCCAGTTGCGAGGAAACTACACTCTGCTCTACTCTATCTTCGGCAATCTGATGGACAATGCCATCGCTTACGCGGGCACCAACATACACATCAACATCAGTTGCTTCCGCGAGGATGAGAACTTCTATTATTTCAGCTTTGCCGATACGGGCGTAGGCGTGGCTCCCGAACACTTGAACCGCCTCTTCGAACGTTTTTACCGGGTAGACAAAGGCCGTTCACGCAAACTGGGAGGCACGGGCCTGGGACTGGCCATTGTGAAGAATGCCGTCCTCATTCACGGAGGGACCATCTCAGCCAAGAACAACCCCGGAGGCGGACTGGAATTTGTGTTCACGCTGGCGAAAGATAAATAACCCGATTCTTTTGATATTTTAACACGAATTCCACTCATACTTTTCTCTGACCAAAGTGTTTTATTTATATAGAATGCAAAATATTTGTCACACCTAAAAATGAATGAAGTATGAAAACAGAAGGTTACAAAGTGCAGAAATATCATGTTCCGGTGAAACGATATTGCCAGACCATGGATCTAAAAGACGATCCTAACTTGATAGCCGAATACATCAAACGGCATAGCGAATCAGAAGCCTGGCCTGAAATCAGAGCAGGTATCCGCGAAGTGGGAATACTGGAAATGGAAATTTATATTTTAGGCAACCGCCTCTTCATGATCGTAGAGACTCCGCTCGATTTCGACTGGGATTCGGCCATGAAACGTTTGGCCACCCTACCCCGACAAGCTGAGTGGGAAAACTACATGGCCATGTTTCAGGTATGCAAGGAAGGAGCCACTTCGGACGAAAAGTGGAACATGATGCAGCGTATGTTCTACCTTTATAAATAAAGAAGCATTTTTTACGTAAACCGTTACGTTGATTTTTCTGTCATGCATAGCGGGACGTTTGATTCTTTTTTGATACATTTGTTTTTGTTTAACGGCTATTCCGTTAACCGTATCATGAAAATCACATCAAAGTTATGAGTATCTATGTAGATTTTGACGCCCAGTTATGCATGCAACTGCAGAAAGGAGACGAAGAGGCTTTTGCCAAAGCGTTCACCCAATACAACCGTCTGCTCTATGCCATTGCTTACCGCTTTCTCAAATCAAGCGAAGAGGCCGAAGACGCTGTGCAACACACTTTCATGCGACTTTGGGAAGAGCGGAAACGACTGAACTTCCGTAACGGAATACGTAGCCTGCTTTATACCATCTTGCGCCACTATGTCTTGAACGAACTGCGCCACCGTACCATTGTGTACGAAAAAAACTACGAGCTGGCGCAAGAAACGGAAGAAGCCGATGAGAGTTTCTTACACATCTACGAAGAGCAGGACTTACGCAACCAATTGTTGCGAGCCATCAATAAATTGCCTTCGCAGAAGTCCGTCATTTGCAACATGAAGCTAAGGAAAGGATTGTCCAATCAGGAAATTGCCGAACGAATGCATCTGACAGTGGCCACTGTGAAGTCCCACTATACGCAAGCCATCAAGATGCTCCGCCGAGAATTTGTGGCGATGGGAATAAGCATATTGCCATTCTGGATATAGGTTGAACACATTAAACGTATAACAGATGAAATTAGACAGAAACACGATAAAAAAAGTTTTGGATGACAAGGCTACGCCCGAAGAAGCCCGCCAGGTAGCGGAATGGTTTGGCAGCAATGAAGGATCCGAATTCCTCTCCGGATACATTTCCGAAGAGATGAAAGACCTGACGGAAGAAGAAGCCTTGTCATGGCTGAATCATGACGTACCGGAGCGACGGATGGAGGCACGCTTCCTCGATGGAATAAAACAAGCCAAGAAGAAACACTTCAACCATAGATTGTGGATAGCGGCCGTACTGATACCTTTTCTATTTTTAGGCACGTTTACCACTTTCTTGGCGGGACGTGCCGGCGTATTTTCCGAAGCTGAATACATGGAAGTGTACGTACCTTACGGAGAGCAAATGCAAGTGATGTTGCAGGACGGTACGAAAGTCGTGCTCAATTCGGGAAGTAAGTTCAAATATCCTCAAAAGTTCGGCCTGTTCAGCCGTACAGTCCGGTTGGAAGGAGAAGGTTACTTCGAAGTAGCCAAGATGAAAATCGCTCCTTTCGAAGTAAACCTTGGTGGAGTAAGCGTAGAAGTGACAGGTACCAAATTCAACGTAAAGTCCTATGCCGATGACAGTAAGGTTTGGGTCGCATTGGAAGAAGGCGGGGTAAAACTGAAAGATGAGAAAAGACTGGCTTACACATTGGTTCCCGGAGACCGTATAGAGTACGACCGCCTCTCTGGAAAATGCCGCGTGGAGCACAAGAAAAACATCGAAGAATCCACCGCCTGGCGTAACAATAGCCTGAACTTTTACCTCACCCCTCTGAAAGAGCTCTTGAAAGTTCTCGAGCGCCAGTACGATGTACGTTTCGATGTACGCGATTCTTCCTTGCTGGACAGCCGCTTTACCCTATCCACTACCAAGGTAAATGTGGACGATGTACTGAAAGATTTGGAGACCGTCTCCCACATCGGCTTCAAGCAGATGAATGATGGCACTTATAGAGTTACGTCCCGGAAAGAGTAAAAATATCTTCGGTCATCTGTTATATCGGTCTCATCTGCATGCTTTAATAAAAAACGGACATTGGGTAGAAGGATGCGAGGTTCTTCTTGACTTTCCATATCCTTTATAAGCCGCTGCCAAAGCCATGAACAACCATATGTACAACACTTATATTCAAGCACTTGCAAGAATACAGAATTTTTACTAACCCTTTATCAAGTGAATAATTAATCACTTGTCAAGTGATCTATTAATCACTTATCAACTGAACAATAGACGGCTTGGGCAGTGATCTATAGATCACTTCACTGATGACTAAAAAAGCATTTCCCAGATGCTTCCCCCCGCCTATATTTGACAAGCAGAATATGTGACAATATGCATTTGGTAAATGATAATTTATCGAGGTGTTTATATGGCACACAGATGACACGGATAAGACAGATTTTCACAGATTATTTCATTTATTGATTTATGAAATCTGAAATGAGAAAGATTCGGGCGAAGCCCCTTTAAAAATCTGTGGTCATCTCGTTTAATCTGTGTCATCTG
>CALUOV010000126.1 GCA_944322275.1 uncultured Bacteroides sp.
GAATTCAGCGATGCGCAAAGGCAGGTCTTTGTACGAACGGGGTGAGTTTTTGTATATCATACAGTGATGCGGACAGTTCATCGGCTTCAAGAAGTACTCTTCGCCTTCCTCCGGCGTGTGGATGGGTTGGAACGAGTCCTTGCCGTATTTGGCATAGTGTCCGGACGTGATATAAAGCAGTTTGTTGCCAATAGGCGGGCACATGACTTCCTGATAGTCATAACGTCCTTGAATACGGCGCAAGAAATCCTGCAAGCGGATACGCAACGCTGTACCTTTGGGCAACCACATGGGCAAGCCCTTTCCTACAGTATCAGAGAACATGAACAAGTCCATCTCCTTACCAATCTTGCGGTGGTCGCGTTTCTTGGCCTCTTCCAACATGACGAGATATTCGTCCAGCATTTTCTTCTTCGGGAACGTGATACCGTAGATACGGGTCATCATCTTACGGTCTTCCTGACCACGCCAATAAGCACCGGCTACAGAAGTCAATTTGATGGCCTTGATGGGGGCGGTTGTCATCAAGTGCGGGCCACGGCACAAATCGGTAAACGCACCTTGCGTATAAGTGGTAATATGTCCGTCCTCCAACTCGGAAATCAATTCACACTTGTAAGTCTCGCCTCTTTCACTAAACATCTTCAAAGCATCAGCCTTGGAAATGTCTTTGCGAACTACCGCTTCTTTCTTAGCGGCCAATTCTACCATTTTAGCTTCGATAGCAGGCAGGTCTGCTTCCTTAATAGTAGCCTCGCCCGGGTCTACGTCATAATAGAAACCGTTCTCAATGGCAGGACCGATACCGAACTGAATGCCCGGATAGAGTTCCTGCAAAGCTTCGGCCAGCAAGTGGGCACTGGTGTGCCAGAAAGTGTGCTTGCCTTGCTCGTCTTCCCACTTATACAAAACTACCTCGGCATCGTTCAGAATAGGACGACCCAAGTCATACGTCTCACCGTTCACGCCACAAGCCAGCACTTCTTGTGCCAAGCGCGAACTAATGCTTTCTGCAATCTGCAGTCCTGTTACTCCTTCGTTATACTCACGAACGGAGCCGTCTGGAAAAGTTATCTTTATCATAATAGTATGTATATCTCTAAAATTAAGCACAAAAATAGATAATTCTTTTCAATATCTACTCATTTAGCAAAAAAATGTTATTCCTGCACGTCCGTAAATCGTTTTATAATATTATAAGCCGATACGATACCCAGTTCTCCCGCCTTACTCAAGTCCATAATGCCCTGCTTGTTATTGCCTAAGAAGATATGAGTAAGCCCTCGGTTAAAATATGCTTCAGCAAACTCGGGATCCAGTTCCAAAGCCTTGTCATAATCTTCCAACGCTGCCCGATAGTCCTTCAAGGCAGAAGAAACATTTCCCCGGTTATAATATCCATAAACGAAATCCGGAACCAGTTCGATGACCTTGTCCAAGTCCTTCTTCACGACCTCATAATCCACTGCGGTGACATTCTCCTTCTGCTTATCCTGCACCGAAGTATTCGACCGATTATTCTCTGAAGCCGCTTCCGCCTTTTTGTAATCCAATTGCTTGTAGCGCACTAAGGCACGCATGAAGTAAGCCGGGAAGAAATCTCCATCTAAAAGGATACTTTGAGTGAAATCGTCTATCGAACTGTCGAAATCCTGAACCAGATAGAAGTCCATTCCGCGCATGAAACGCTTCAAAGCATTGTGCGGGTCAGCCACAATATCGGAGGTATGCGAATCTATCAACGCAAAGTGATACCGCACCTGTTCTTCGGTCAAAGGCGACTCCATATTCGTTATTCTCAGAGGTTTTGGCAATTGTTTGGTAAGGTTTAAGGAATCAATAGCCGCATAATAATGCACTGCCTTTTTCACATCACTGATGCGTTCGTAATAAGTCAGCGCATACATCGGTTCCAACTTGATAACCACATTCCGATTCTGCACACGGCCTCGATAATCACTCGTATAGCGCTGAGTTGCTTCGTCATCATCCGCTATCACAATCTTCCGATAATTGCGTATGTTTTTATCCGATTGCTTACGGGTTTTTCCTTCATCGTCTTCATCCTTGGCCGCTTCATTATCCGCCACGTCTTCATCCTTGCCATTGGAAGTACGGTTGTTCAACCTGTCCAGCTGGGCTTGCATCACCTTAAACTCATCTTGTTCCGCACCTTTGGCATCGCCCATCTTACGGCGTGCTTCAGCCCGATAATGATAGCCGGTAAGGAAGTTTGGATACTCATCTATAACACGCGAATAATCGCTGATGGCTCCTTGGAAATCTCCCGTCTGGGCACGTAGCAAACCACGGTTGAAAGTAGCCATCATGTTGTCAGGTTCCATCTGCAACACAAAATCAAAATCCTCTATAGCCCGGTTGTCATCACCCACCTGGGCACGCAACAAGCCCCGGTTGTAGTGTCCGATGAAATTGTTCGGGTCAATATCCAAAGCTAAATCATAGTCACGCATGGCACCACGCAGATTGTTTTGATGAAAACGGGCCAAAGCACGGTTGATGTAATTGCCCGCATTCTTCACGCTCAAGCGAATAGCCTGGGTCAAGTCGTCCTCGGCCTCCTTATACTTGGCTTGTTGCAAATAAATCATGGCGCGGGCACTCCAACAATCCGCATCGTATTTATCCAGCTCAATGGCCTTATCAAAATCCTTCAAAGCACTGATGGTGTCATTCTGCTTCATGTAGACTTCGCCCCGCATCAGATAGGCACGAGTATAACGGGGAGCAATCTTCAAGAGTTGCGCCAAGTCATCCTGCGCTTCAGTATAGTCCTCCTCCTGCATGTGACACAAAGTCAGGTTATGCCACAAGACCAAGTTCTCCGGATCATATTTCAATGCAGTACGGTAATCTTCAATAGCTCCTTCGAAATTGTTTTGCTTGATGCGGGCCAGACCTCTGATTTGATACGCCCCTACCACAAACGGATTACGCCGGATAGCCTCATCGCAATCAGCCTCGGCACCCTGGTAATCATCCAAGTTTATCTTGGCCAATCCCCGGTAGAAATAAGGTTCAAACAAATAGGGCTTGGCACTGATGACCTGATTAAAATACTGAATGGAGAGCACGTAATCCTCAAAATAGAGTGCGTTACGGGCTATCATCATCACCCGCTCGGTATTGATTTGTGCGAAAAGACCGAGCGGCAAAAGCGATAGAAGTATCAGTATTTTCTTTATCATGGGCGGGATATGTTATTTCTTCACGGTCTTTACCCGATAAGTGCAATGAGCTTTCCCTTTAAGTAAAGCATTCAATTTGCCTTTTATCATCTGCTTGCGCAAGGGAGAAATATGGTCAATGAACATTTTCCCTTCCAGATGATCAAACTCATGTTGCATCACACGGGCCAAGTAGCCTTCCACCACTTCGTCATGCGCTTCCAGGTTCTCGTCCAGGTATTGCACATGGATTTTATTTCCGCGTTTCACCGTTTCATGAATGCCGGGCAAACTTAAACACCCCTCTTCCATGGATTCCTCTTCACCCGACACCTCTAAGATATGGGCATTGATATACGCCTTACGGAAGCCTTTGTATTCGGGCAGGTCATCCGAAAGGACATCCAGATTGATAACCACCACACGGATAGGAAGCCCGATTTGCGGAGCGGCCAGCCCTACCCCATCAGCGTTATCCATCGTCTCGAACATGTTTGCGATAAGTTCCTTCAATTCCGGATAATCCGGTGTGATGTCTTCAGCCACCTTTCTCAAAACCGGTTGTCCGTAAGTATAAATAGGCAAAATCATAATTTCTATATATTATATATGTATATTTAGAGTCGTTTGCTTTCCAAATAATCTTGCAAGATGATGGTCGCGCTGATTTCGTCCACCAAAGCCTTGTCCTGACGCGCCTTCTTCTTCAATCCGCCTTCCAGCATCGCCCGATGGGCCAATACGGAAGTAAAACGCTCGTCCACATACTCCACAGGAATGTTTGGCAATTTCTTCCGCAAAGCACCGACAAAGGGTTCGATGCGCTTCATATTCTCCGAGGCTTCGTTGTTCATCTGCTTGGGCAGGCCTACGAGAATGCGCTCCACCGGCTCACGGGAAACGTAATCCGCCAAAAAGGACATCAGCTCCGTTGTAGGAACGGTGGTCAATCCGTTGGCTATCAGCTTCAACGTATCGGTGACCGCTATGCCCGTGCGCTTCTTTCCATAATCTATCGCAAGTATTCTTCCCATAACGGCCACAAAAATACAACTTTAATTGATACCGCCCAACAATCAATACACAAGTTTCACATTATCTATCCAAAGTGAATTGCCGGGCGAACCGATATAAGCGCCTCCGTGGCTGGACGTGAATTGCAGCACCATGTGCGTGGGGACATCGTCCTCCGTCCCCCAAGCCACTTCATGAATGGGCACACTCTCGCCCATGCTGTTCATGGCGTAACGTTCCTCCACCTGAAGGCGCATCATGTGAGCCTTGTAAGCAGGGTTTCCCGTAATATCACCATACATGATTTCATAAGTGGCGCTGTTGGTCCAATCCGGGGTAGTTTTGTCATAGCGCACCACCATCGTCCCCACCCGTTTGGCATAGATGTTTCCGTCTTTATCCTCCCAACGTTTTTGCAGAAGAAGGATAACGGCCGGATAATCTTTCCCGTCCACATCGGTAATGCGGCTGAAGCCCGTGGCGCGGATACGTTTCTCACGCTCGGACATCTTCACTTTATAATCAAACTGAATAGCCACCGGTTTCTTGGTGAAAGGGATGCCGGAGTTGAGCATCTTTTGGGGATTCTTCGTTCCTTTGATAGGTTCGTGCACTTCGCCTGCAAACATGGAGCCGGCGGCCAGCACCGTAATATTGATAAGCCCGAACACCTTGACACTCTCCATACGTGTATCCAGACGGGCACAATAGCCGTCGCCCCGTTTCTCCGGAAAGACGGAAGTCTGGGTCTTGGTAATGCCCGCCACCTTGGCCATCACATTGGACGATGCCCACGGCGAACCACCTTTATTAGTATAAGCCTCGTCTCCCACAATCGTGCCTGTAGGACCAATGGCATAAACATGCTTGGTCTCTCCTCCGATAATGCTGGATTCTTTTATCTGACGGTCAATCCACTGGTCCATGTCTCCGTAGGGAAGCAACTCCGGTTGCGCCCACAAGAGGGAAGGCATGGCACACCATAGCGTCAACAACAAACATGCATAACAAATCTTTCTCTTCGCAATCATCTTTTTATCGTTTAAAGCTCATATTTCCATTGCTCCAAGGCGAAGCCCCAATTGTCCTGCACCAAGCGGACGGTACGCTCGTCGTACTTATACTTGTTCTTCTTGTAGCCTTTCTTGCCGCCCACATACTTCTCAATGTCGGCACGGGCCTCCGGGAATCCGGGGAGCGACAGAGCTTGGTAGATGTGCTCCGTCATGCCCATGGCATCCGCCTCAAAGTCCTCGAACTTCACCTCTATCAGGTTGCCTTGCGGAATGCACGCCTTGTCGGCCTCGTACTTGTGATAGAGCTTGGCGTAGATGGAAAGGATGTTCTGCTCCAACTGCTCGTTGCTGATGTCCTCCAGCTTCAACGGCTGGATGGTGTTGGTGAAGAAGCTGCGGGTGCTCTCGAACACGGTGTAAGGATTGCGCATCAGGTAGATGAACTTGGCGTTGGGAAACATCTTCACCAACTCGCGCACACGTCCGGTGTGAGGCGGATTCTTGCTGAGGAACTGCGTGCCGTGCGTGTTCCAAAGGGAAATCTTGATGAGCTTCACGAAAGTCTCCTCGAACACCTTCAATTCTTCGGGCGTGATGTCGTCAAACAGCAGGTACTTGTCGGCATACTCCTGCTGGTACTTAGGCAGGAACCAGAAGTTGTAATACGTGTAAGGCATCATGTTGGCCAGGGCGAACTCTTCTTCCTGGGGCAGGTCAACGGCCAGTTCCATGTTGTCCGTCGGACGCTTGTCGGGCATCAGCCAGCTCATGTTCTTCTTGAAGAACGGCTGCCCCCACATCATCAGATGCGGGAAAACGGTCTGATATGTCGTATTGTAGCCAAAGTGCTTGTCGCACGAAAAGACGTTGTGCACAAACGTCGTGCCGCTGCGCCAATGTCCAAGGATGAATACCGGGTCGTGCTCCAAGGGTTTGTCCGCCAGGAGTTTCCGGTATTTGTTCTCCTGGAGCGACACCAGCGTGGAAAGCAACCGGCACACTGCTTTGGTCAGGCGGTATTTACCCTTGTAGGGAGCATCTATCTCCCGCCCTTCCGTAATGGCCTTAAACGTCTTCCAGTCGGCGCCTACCAACGTGTTAATAGGCAATTTATTAAATTCCAATAAGCCCATTCTTTACTTGCTCCTATGTTTAATATATCAACTATTTTTATTTCCTGCAACTGCCTGCCCATGTCCGCGTAACTACCTGTAGGACAAGGGTCTGCAAATGGCGAAGTTAACTGTCGTAGTTGATGCCGTTAACTGTCGTAGTTAACATCGCTATCTGCCGCATCTGTTCGTATTGTAAGTTTCTGTTACCATTCTTATCTGTTCACCTTGACAGCGATGCCCTGTCGGTCGAGTTCCTTCACCACTTTGTCCACCACTTCATATTGTTCGGAAGCGATGCCGAGCTTCGGTAGGTCAAGCACGGGCAAGTCCTCATCCGTCAGCATGTCGCGGTCTTCTACGCGGTCGATAATCATGCCCACGGCGCTGGTGTTGTTCGTTATCGGGTCGATGAGGATGAACGAGCCGGTAGCCTTGTTCTTCTTATAAGGGTCGAAGAACAGCTCCTTGGCGGTGGTCATCACCACGCGGGCAATCTGATTGAGTTGCATCGGCAGGGTCTCTTTGGTCAATTTCCCATTGTCGATGGACAAGTGCTCCATGGTGTTGACATCCACCTTGTACTTGATTTCCGTGACGTGCGAACGGCTCAAGTTGGTGGTCTGCTTGATGAAGAACGATTTGTTCATGTCCATCGGCTCCTCGTCCATCCACACCAACATGGCCTCGAAGTTGCGAGCCTCACAGGGCAGGTTGTCGGGATGGACCAGCATCTCTCCGCGCGACACGTCTATCTCGTCCTCCAAAGTCAACGTAACGGATTGGGGAGGGAAAGCGTAATCCAGTTCTCCGTCGTACGTCACAATGCTCTTCACACGCGATTTCTTGCGCGAAGGCAACGCCATCACTTCGTCCCCCTTGCGCACCACGCCCGAAGCGACCTTGGCGCAGAAGCCACGGAAATCGAGGTTGGGACGCAGGACATACTGCACCGGATAGCGGAAGTCCTCCAGATTATGGTCATTGTCTATGTGAACCGTCTCCAGGAAATCCAACAAAGCGGGACCCGCATACCAAGGCGTACGCTCGGATTTCTCCACCACATTGTCGCCGTCCAAGGCGGAAAGCGGGATAC
>CALUOV010000127.1 GCA_944322275.1 uncultured Bacteroides sp.
GCTAAAAACGTCCGGTAAACAAATCAGTAGGTCTGCAGCTTTGTTTCTACAGTTCTAAAGCCATCACATTCAGTTACCAATGTTATCTCACCGGAATTATGACCGGCACGCAAAATCACTAGAGCAGAACCGCGAAAAAGTTTTCGATGGTCAGTGACATGTAATTCATCCGAAATGATATTGCCATTGTCTACCGCTACTATCTTTGCATCTCCTTCTACTCTAAAACTCAGCTTCTGTCCAGCTTCAGGCACACAACGACCTTTTCGGTCTACGGCTATCACACGCAAATGTTGCAAGTCCATACCATTGGCTTGCCAATTATCGTTATCAGGAACCACTTGCAGGCGAACAGCCTTACCTGTAGTCTCTACACGATGACGCGCCACTTCTTTACCGCCTATACGGGCAATAGCTTCTAAATAACCGGACTTATACTCAATACTGTCCCATTGAATCCGGTTACGGACTTTTCCGTTCGCTCTATCATTCTGTTTTATACCCAAGCTCTTCCCATTCAAAATCAGTTCTACTTCATCAGCATTGGTATAAGTACAAAGTGAAAGTTTCTCCCCTTCCATACGGTTCCAATGATCACTCATGCGATCTGCACCAGTCTGCACACCGTTCCACATCACTTTCTGCGTATTTTCTATCACACCGATATGAACCAACGGCTCATCCGTAAATATACTCTTCAGAAAGTAAGCAACAGGTTTAGGCTGCAACGAAATGTCAAACGCTCCTTGAGACCATCCTTTGGCAGGCCATCCTTGACTTTCTCCTAAATAATCAATTTGTCCCCAATAAGCCAATCCTATCACTTTATCTAAATCCATATCAAAGAAATTGGGTCCCATATTGCTGGTATTCGCTTCACTTTGATAGAATATCAGGTTGGGGAAACGACGCGCATCACCAGGAAAGTACATATAACGATAGTTGTAGGAAGCGATATCCGTTTCATGTACCAATGGAGCAGGTAATGAATCGGTTTCCAAACTACGATAACGTGGATGCATGGCAACCGTAACTGGACGTGTATCATCATACCGCTTCAGCAATTCACGTTGAAGACGATAAGGTGTAACTCCCCAATCAGCAAAAGGCAGGTTCCAATATTGCTGCAACTCGTTACCCAGGCTCCAAAAAACAACAGACGGATGATTACGGTCCCGCTTGATAAACTCCGGTATATCTTTCTGCCATAAGGAAGTCCACTCTGCACGTCCGCCACAATACTGATCGAGCCATTTATCATACAATTCATCAACTACCAGGATACCATACTTGTCACACAGGTCCATAAAACCCTCACTATATGGATTATGTGAAGTACGAATATGGTTCACGCCTATTTCTTTCAGCAATTGGATACGTTTCTCGATGGCACGGTCGTAAGCCGCAGCGCCCAAAGCTCCTAATGAGTGGTGATTAGCGACACCTTTCAGCAAGACTTTTTTCCCGTTAAGCTTCATACCGAATACTGGAGAAAATTCTAGGGTACGTACACCAAAATGCTCGCTTACACAATCGGCCACCGTACCATCTTCGTGATATAGCGTGATATCGACCTTATATAAATGAGGATGTTCACAATCCCACAAACGAGGATTCTGCAATCTAATAGGCTTCAGTTGATATTCATAAGTACGCATCCGATGATTGAACGGTAATTCATCTACTTGTTGCGCCACGACCTGACCGTCAGCATCAGTTATTACCAATTCCGTTTTCAACACAGGCGGCTGAATGTAACAGGCTATCTCGGCTTGCACTTGAACTATAGCTTCCGTATCAGAAACTTGAGGAGTAGTAATGTAAAGCGGATGACGCATAAAATAAGTCTTTGCATCCGTCACAATCAAATGCACATTGCGAAACAAGCCACCACCCGTATACCAACGGGAGTTTTGCGGTTCACGTGTATCAGCCTTTACTGCAATTACATTAGGACGTCCATATTGTAAGTGTTTCGTCAAATCAATTTCAAAGCCCACATAGCCATAGTCAGTACCTCCAATCCGCTTACCATTCAGATAGACATCACCAACGTACATAATGCCTTCAAAATCAATAAGAATACGTTTGTCTTTCCAAGAAATATCCGGAGTAAAAGTTTTACGGTACCAACCTATGCCCATTTCCTTAAAACCTCGACTACTCAAACGGCTACGCACATTAGCCCCCGGATCGTTATCATCAGGACGTTCACTGGCATCCGGAATTACCCACGGTTGTTCTATCTGAAAATCGTGCGGAACATCCACCGTACGCCAATTGCTATCGTCAAACTGTGTTTGTTCTGCACCGAAGATATCACCGGCATGAAAACGCCAACCAAAATTTAAATTCACTACTTGCCTTCCATTTTCAGCAGCTTGCGCCATCCATACAATGAAAAAAGGCACAATCAATAAGAACGACTTTTTCATGGCATTAAAACAAAACTACATATTAAAAAATTCCCCTGTTCCACTTATTAAGAAGGGAACAAGGGAATTTTCTTAGAACTCTGCATTTTTTGGCGTACGCGGGAATGGTATCACATCACGGATATTTGCCATACCAGTTACAAACAGCAACAAGCGCTCGAAGCCTAAACCAAAGCCGGCATGAGGACAAGTACCATATTTGCGAGTATCCAGATACCACCACATATCTTTCATCGGGATATTCAGTTCTGAGATACGAGCCATCAACTTGTCATAGCTTTCTTCACGCACGCTACCACCAATAATCTCACCTATTTGCGGGAACAATACATCAGTACCTTGAACCGTTTTACCGTCTTCATTCTGCTTCATATAGAAAGCCTTGATTTCTTTCGGATAATCTATCATGATAACCGGCTTCTTGAAGTGTTCCTCTACCAAGTAACGCTCATGCTCACTGGCCAAGTCACAGCCCCAGTAAACGGGGAACTCAAACTTATGCCCCTTGGATATGGCTTCTTCCAGAATCTTAATACCTTCCGTATAAGGCAGACGAACGAATTCAGTATTCACTACGTTTTGCAGACGCTCAATCAGCCCTTTGTCCACCATCTTATTGAGGAACTCCAAGTCATCCATGCAGTTCTCTAAAGCCCAGTTTACACAATACTTAATGAATTCCTCCTCCAAGTCCATCAAATCCTGTAGGTCGGCAAAAGCCACTTCCGGCTCTATCATCCAAAACTCAGCCAAATGACGAGGCGTATTGGAGTTTTCGGCACGGAAGGTGGGACCAAACGTGTAAATAGCTCCTAAAGCCGTAGCCGCTAATTCGCCTTCGAGCTGTCCCGAAACCGTCAGACTGGTTTGCTTGCCAAAAAAGTCATCGTCATAAATAATTGAGCCGTTCTCATCCTTTTTCAAATCATACAAGTTCTTCGTAGTCACCTGGAACATCTGACCGGCTCCTTCGCAATCAGAGGCTGTAATGATGGGGGTATGGAAGTAAAAGAATCCCTTCTGATGGAAGAACGTATGAATGGCCATTGCCATGTGATGACGCAGGCGGAACACCGCGCCAAAAGTATTGGTGCGTGGACGCAGATGAGCAATCTCACGCAAAAACTCCATAGAATGCCCCTTCTTCTGCAAGGGATACGTATTATCACACAAGCCCAGCACTTCAATCTCTCTTGCCTGAATCTCAACTTTTTGTCCTGAGCCGACCGATGCAGTCAGTTCACCATTTACACTTAGGCAGGCACCCGTTGTGATGTCCTTCAACAAAGCTTCATCAAAACAAGTAACATCTACCACAATCTGTATATTATTTATTGTAGAACCATCATTCAGCGCAATGAAGCTAACCTGTTTACTACCTCTGCGGGTACGGACCCAGCCTTTTACATTGACCATAGCACCGAAATCATCACATTTCAGCAGGTCAACAATCTTTGTTCTACGAATCTTCTCCATTTTAAAACTTATATTATTATAATCTGGTGTAATTTCAAGTCACTCAAACGATCCCATACGCAAGTAATTAACCTCCTGCTCTGTCAGGTATCGCCAGTCACCCCGACGCAATCCCTTCTTCGTAAGTCCGGCAAAGTAAACACGATCCAGTTTTACCACCTTATAGCCCAACGATTCGAAAATACGGCGCACAATACGGTTCTTTCCTGAATGAATTTCAATGCCTACCTCGTTTTTCTTACTTTCATCCGTATAACTGATTGCATCTGCATGAATTTCACCATCATCCAATTGAATCCCTGCCGCAATCTGATCCATGTCCGCTTGAGTCAGATTCTTATCCAAACGCACATGATAGATTTTCTTCTTTAGATATTTGGGGTGAGTCAGTTTTGAAGCCAAATCTCCATCATTGGTCAGCAACAACACGCCCGTTGTATTACGATCCAGGCGTCCTACGGGATAAATACGTTCTGTGCAGGCGTTTTTCACTAAATCCATAACGGTACGCCGTGCCTGAGGATCGTCCGAAGTAGTTACCGTATCTTTCGGCTTATTCAACAAGACATAAATCTTACGCTCTATTTTTACCGGCTGATCATGGAATTTCACTTCATCACCACGCTTAATCTTAGTGCCCAACTCCGTCACTACTTGTCCGTTAACCGATACCACACCGGCTATAATAAACTCATCGGCCTCACGACGTGAACATATACCGGCATTCGCTAAAAATTTGTTCAGACGAATCGGCTCATTCGGATCGTAATTCACCTCCTTATATTCCAACTGCTTTTTCTTGCTATACTTTGCATTCGGATTATAATCAGCGGTACGCGGACGTGACGGACGGCCGTATGAAGCATTGCCACCCTTATTAAAACGCGTATTGTTGGAATTAAAACGTGGCCGCTGAGGACGATCACCACCTTCTACATTCGGATTGAAACGGGGACGTGCCGGACGCATAGGATTGTATGGACGTTGCGGGCGATCACCATTTTCATTATTAAAGCGAGGACGGTACGGACGATCGCTTCCGTATGTACGTTGTTGCGGACGATCCCCCTCCTCGGCATTATAACGAGGACGATACGACCCTCCTCCATAAGCCGGCCGTTGGGGACGCTCTCCATTATTATAGTCCTTATTGAATCTGGGACGATAAGAACGGTCACTACTGTACGCATGTTGAACACGCTCCCCATTGTTAGGGTTGAAACGGGGACGTGGACGAGTGCTATTCTCCCGATTATAAGAAGAGCGCCCAAAGTTGGCGTTTCTAAACTGATTACCATCACGGTCTGTGTTTGATTCTCCTCCTAAAGTTGACGCGTCGCGCCAATTTTCATTTTCTGTACTCATCTTGTTTTTTATTCGAATAAAATTAAACCATTGGCCTCACGGCCGTTATATTCACTGCCTTCTTGAGAGAGAAGGCCACATGTTACATTCCCGTATAGTTATGAGGAGTGATGGCACGAAGTTCCTTCTTGATATCTTCGCTCACATTCAATTCCTCTATAAAATTATGAATAGAATCTTCCGTTATGGCCTGGTTCGTACGCGTCAAAGCTTTCAATGCCTCGTAGGGGTGCGGATAAGCTTCACGACGCAAGATAGTCTGAATGGCTTCGGCCACAACACTCCAGCAATTATCCAGATCGCGGTAGATAGCCTTCTCGTTCAGCAGCAGCTTACGTAAGCCCTTCAGCGAACTTTGGATGGCAATAATAATATGCCCGAAAGGCACACCGATATTACGCAACACTGTAGAATCGGTCAAGTCGCGTTGCAAACGTGATACAGGCAACTTCACCGCCAGATGTCCAAGGATTGCATTCGCCAGCCCCAAATTTCCTTCCGCATTTTCGAAATCTATCGGATTCACCTTGTGCGGCATGGCACTAGAGCCTACTTCGCCCGCCTTAATCTTTTGCTTAAAATACTCCATGGAGATATATTGCCAGAAGTCACGGTTCATGTCTATCATGATGGTGTTAATGCGCTTCATGGCATCAAACACGGCCGAGAGATTATCATAATTGGAAATCTGTGTCGTATATTCCTCACGCTCCAGCCCCAACTTCTCGGCCACGAACCGATTGCCGAAAGTCTTCCAATCATAAGAAGGATAGGCTACGTGATGGGCATTATAGTTACCCGTGGCTCCTCCGAATTTAGCGGTAATAGAGCAAGCCTTCAACCCAGCGAGCTGGCGTTCCAAGCGATAGACAAACACATAGATTTCTTTCCCCAGCCGGGTTGGCGATGCGGGTTGGCCATGTGTCTTGGCAAGCATAGGTATATCAGCCCATTCTTCAGCATAGGCACGCAATTGGGCAATCAGTTCTTCAAGCAAAGGATAATAGACTTGCTGAAGCGCTTCCTTTACGGACAAAGGCACCGACGTGTTATTGATATCCTGCGAAGTCAGGCCGAAATGGATGAATTCCTTGTAGGCATCCATTCCTCCTAACTTGTCAAATTGCTCTTTCAGAAAATACTCTACGGCTTTCACATCGTGATTTGTCACACTTTCTATCTCCTTGATACGTGAGGCATCAGCTTCCGAGAAATGGCGGTAAACATCCCGTAAAGTCTCAAACAAGCCTTTATCCACGTCCTTAAGTTGAGGCAGAGGCAACTCACACAAAGCTATAAAATACTCGATTTCAACCTGCACCCGATATTTCATCAGTGCAAATTCAGAGAAATAGGCGGCCAAGGCATCCGTCTTGCCTCTATAGCGACCGTCAATTGGAGAAATGGCGGTTAATACATCCAGTTTCATACGTATTATTGTGTATTCATTGATAATTATCGGGCGACAAAATTAGTGTTTTTTTCCGAACCGTAAGACATAACTCTAGCAATAAAAACTATCCGACAACATAATTTAAAAAAACAGCCCGCATTATCACAATGCGAGCTCTTCATATTTATACTATGAAAAAATTCATTTCAAAAGTGTGGGCGTTGACGGATTCGAACCGCCGACCCTCTGCTTGTAAGGCAGATGCTCTGAACCAGCTGAGCTAAACGCCCGATACTTTCGTTTCAAAAGCGCTGCAAAGGTACTACTTATTTTGAAATCAGCAAACCTTTCGGAGATTATTTTTTCAAAAAGCGTCATAAATCAGTCTTCCATGCCTCTGTTTCCTTTCAAAAGACACCCTTTATCCATTACGACATTTCATACACATATAGAAGTCTGACGCATCCCCGCATATTATAAACTGTTGCAAATCGACGTCCGCAGGTTGCAAATTACAGCGACAACAAAGTTTTTTTCTTCATTTTGTTTGTTTATTCTAAAAAAGGGCTTACCTTTGCAGCGTAATCAATCGTAAAACTAACAAAACAGAGGAATTATGATGTTACATACATCCATTAACCTGGCAGTCCTGCATATTATTCGCGTCGTGGTCTTGGAATCAAGAGCGTGAGAAAGGTTCGT